>WRJU01000225.1 GCA_009778425.1 Pseudomonadota bacterium | reverse complement strand
ATACGTTGACCGGCGGAAGATTCGTCAATTCGCTCATATCTGACAACATTTACTTTGCTTTGCATCATCATCGTGAATATAATCTGCCCCGGCTTGAAATCGGTCGCGGTCGGCATGCTATGCGCCAGGAGGCGATGGAGAGTGACGACGCTTGAGTCCGCCACGCGCGCTCCCGATCTGCCGCATGTGCTATTTACGCGCCCTGAAAGGTGGTAATGATAGCGCACTAACCTTTTTCTGACACACCCATTCAGCCTAGTGGCTGGATACACAAACAACGCACAATACGCAGCAACCGCAGGATCAAGTGTTCCTGCCCGCGCCCAAGGCCGAGGCAGGAACAAGTGAAAAACACGACCAGCCAGCCCATCACAGCTCAAGGATTGCACTACCGGATGAAAGCAGCCCGACACAACCGCTCCTGAACCCCGGATTAGCGCGATGGCGCGCGCCGGTCGTGCCTGCCCGTGCGTATTGGCGCGGGAGAACGACCCAGAATGAAGCGCATGCTTTTCAACGCGACGCAGGCCGAGGAACTACGCGTCGCAATCGTCGACGGTCAAAAATTGATCGACCTCGACATCGAATCGGCCAACAAGGAAGAACGTAAAGGCAACATTTACAAGGCCACCATCACCCACATCGAGCCCAGCCTCGAGGCCGCTTTCGTCGACTACGGCTCGGAGCGGTATGGTTTTCTGCCATTCAAGGAAATTGCCCGTTCCTACTTCAAACCCGGCGCGGATTCCCGCGCGGGCATCCGTGAAGCCCTGCGCGAAGGCCAGGAACTGATCGTTCAGGTCGAAAAGGACGAACGCGGCAACAAAGGCGCCGCGCTCACCACTTACGTCTCGCTGGCGGGGCGCTACCTTGTCCTGATGCCGAACAATCCGCGCGGCGGCGGCGTTTCGCGCCGCATCGAAGGCGAAGAGCGCAATGAACTGCGCGAAGCCATGGATCAGATCGAAGTGCCGCAGGGCATGAGCCTCATCGCACGCACCGCTGCCATTGGCCGGGGCGTCGAGGAACTGCAATGGGACCTGAACTACCTGCTGCAACTCTGGACGGCCATCGAAGGCGCGGCACATGAACAGAACGGCGCGTTCCTCATTTATCAGGAAAGCAGCCTCGTCATCCGCACCATCCGCGACTACTTCCAGCCCGACATCGGTGAAATCCTCGTCGACACCGACGACATCTTTGAGCAGGCCCGTCAGTTCATGGGTCACGTCATGCCGGCCAATGTCAACCGCATCAAGCGTTACAGCGACGATGTCCCGCTCTTCTCGCGCTTCCAGATCGAGCACCAGATCGAATCGGCCTACTCCCGTCAGGTTTCCCTCCCCTCTGGCGGCGCAGTTGTCATCGACCACACCGAAGCGCTCGTCTCCGTCGATGTCAACTCCGGGCGAGCCACAAAAGGCGCGGACATCGAAGAGACGGCCCTGCGTACCAACCTCGAAGCCGCTGACGAAATCGCCCGGCAGCTCCGCCTGCGCGACCTGGGCGGCCTCATCGTCATCGACTTCATCGACATGGAATCCGCCAAGAGCCAGCGCGAGGTCGAAAACCGTCTGCGCGACGCGCTACGTTGCGACCGCGCCCGCGTACAGACTGGCAAGATCAGCCGCTTCGGCCTGCTCGAACTTTCCCGTCAGCGCCTGCGCCCCACGCTGGCCGAAACCAGCTACATCACCTGCCCGCGCTGCACCGGGACGGGTCACATTCGAGGTACCGAATCTTCGGCCCTGCACATCCTGCGCATCATCGAAGAAGAAGCGATGAAGGAAAACACTGCTGCCGTGCACCTGCAAGCGCCGGTCGAGGTCGCGACCTATTTGCTCAACGAAAAGCGGGTCGACATCGCCAGGATCGAAATTCGCCACAAAATCCAGCTTATCATCGTGCCCAACCGCCATATGGAAACCCCGGTGCACGAAATCACGCGCCTGCGGCACGATCAGCTCAACCAGGACGACAAAATCACTATCAGCTACCAGCTCGTGCAACAACCTGCCGAAGAAATCCCGGTCGGCAGCAACCGCAATGGCGACAAGGCCGTACGGCAGGAAGCCGCCGTCAAATACATCCCCCCCTCGCAGCCCTCGCCCGGAACGTCTCCCGCCGGGGATGCCCCGCAAGCCCCGGGGCTCGTTACGCGTTTCATGCGCTGGCTTGGTGGCCTGCCCGCAGGAAACCGCGACGAAAAAGCGAAAGAAAAAACGGAAACCGCCGTTCCCGCGTCCCGCGAGTCCCGAGCCCGTGGCGAACAGCGCAACAACCGCAACGGCGAGCGGAGCCGCAATAACGGCAACCCCCGCAACGATAGGGGACCGCGCGGTGAACGGGAAAACAGCCGCACTGCCCGCGCCGAGAAAAGCGCTCTCTCCTCCGCGCAGGAAAAACCGCAACGCCAGGCCAAAACGCAGGGAGAGCGCCAGGAACGCCCTGAAACCCCGGCGCGCGCGTCCGGGGCCGACAACGCAAAAACCAACGCCAGCCGTCGCCGCCGTCGGGACAAAACCGCCGACGAGGAAAACGTTTCGGCCTCCACGCCCGCCCAGGCTGTTCAAGCTGCCATGCCGGAAAACCCGCCCTCCGCGCCGCAACGCCCGGACATCGTGGAATCCGTCGGAACCGAACAAGCTGCCGCGCAAGCTACTGCCCTGGCCTCAGGTGAACCCAGTACCCCAGCCAGCAACGCCGAACCTTTGCCCGAAAAACGCCGCCGCCGCAGTCGTAGCGGCCGTCGCGGGCGGTCAGCCGAAACCGGAGACGCCCTGCCGGAAGCCACTGACAGCATGTCGGAAGAAACCTTGCCCGTCGCGGCAGGTTCATCTTTCGACGCCCTCCTCGAAGCGCCAACGACCTCATTGGACACGCTTCCCGTCACCGTCGGCCAGCCGTCCGGGCTTCAGTCTGCGGAAGAAGCCATTCCGGCTACCGTATCGCGGCAACAAGAGCGCATCGGCGATGAGCCGATCCCCCTGCCCCTGATTCGGGAAAACGGCCCGGCAATCGAACCGCCAGCCACCATCGCACCCGTCATTGCAACGCCCATCGCCACCGCCCAAGCAGTGGAGACGGCAGTAAAGGCCGAAATCACGCCCGCACCGAAAGCCCCCCCTGCGACAGCCGACCTTTTCGGCTCGCTGGAAGAAACAAGGGGACTCGTCATGATCGAGACCCGTTCGGAGAAAAAAGCCCAATTCGGCACTGGCACACCGGAAGAACCCGCCCGCCGTGGCCGCAAGCCCAAACAGGCTACCGCGCTTGTCGACGAACCGTTGCAACAGGTTGAAACGCACAAGGGCTAGACGTCTGCGCGGCGCACACCACACCACTTATCCCTCTCCCGCAAAGCGGGAGAGGGGACTAAACATCTAATGCCCTTGTACTTCTGCTCAGACGATCAACTCCCCAAGCCCGCCAACACCGCATTGAAGGTCTTGCTTGGCCGCATGACTGCGCCACACTTTTCGGAATCCACGCGGTAGTAACCGCCGAGGTCAGCGCGTTTGCCCTGAACGGCTTTAAACTCGGCAATGATGTTCTGCTCGCTGGCTGCCAGCGCCTTGGCAAACGGGGCGAAGCGGGCAGCAAGTTCCTTGTCCTCATCCTGCGCGGCAAGCGCCTCGGCCCAATAGAGCGTCAGGTAGAACTGGCTGCCGCGGTTGTCGAGTTCGCCTGTGCGACGTGAGGGGGATTTGTCGTTGTCGAGGAGCTTGCCGGTAGCCTCGTCGAGCGTTTTGGCGATGATCCGGGCACGGGTGTTGCCGGTCTTGATGCCGAGTTCTTCAAATGAAACTGCAAGCGCGAGGAATTCACCAAGCGAATCCCAACGCAGATGGTTCTCTTCGACAAGCTGCTGGACATGCTTGGGAGCGGATCCGCCCGCGCCGGTTTCGTACATGCCGCCGCCCGCCATCAGGGGAACGATGGAAAGCATCTTGGCGCTGGTTCCCAATTCCATGATGGGGAAGAGGTCGGTAAGGTAATCGCGCAGGATGTTGCCGGTGGCAGCGATGGTGTCGATGCCGCGTATGACACGCTCCAGGGTGTAACGCATGGCCCGCACCTGGCTCATGATCTGGATCGTCAGCCCCGTCGTGTCGTGTTCCTTGAGATAGATTTCGACTTTCTTGATGAGCTCGGCTTCGTGCGGGCGATAGTGGTCGAGCCAGAAAACCGCCTCCATGCCGGAATTGCGGGCACGGGTGACGGCGAGCTTCACCCAGTCGCGGATGGCAGCATCCTTGACCTGGCACATGCGCCAGATGTCGCCCTCTTCCACGTTTTCCGAGAGCAGCACTTCTCCGGTCGCCAGATCAACGATGTTGGCGACGCCATCTTCGGGAATTTCAAAGGTTTTGTCGTGCGAGCCGTATTCCTCGGCCTGCTGTGCCATGAGGCCGACGTTGGGTACGGTTCCCATCGTCCGGGGATCGAACGCGCCGTTGGTCTTGCAGAAGTTGATCATCTCCTGATAGATGCGGGCGAAGGTAGACTCCGGCATCACGGCCTTGACGTCTTTCTGTTTGCCGTCCGCGCCGTACATCTTGCCGCCCGCGCGGATCATGGCGGGCATGGAGGCATCGACGATCACGTCGTTGGGCGAATGGAAGTTGGTAATGCCCTTGGCGGAATCGACCATCGCCAGTTCGGGACGATGCTCGTGACAGGCGTGCAGGTCACGGATGATTTCATCGCGCCAGGTTTCGGGCAGTGTGGCGATTTTCTCGTAGAAATCGGCCATGCCGTTGTTGACGTTGATGCCCAATTCCTTGAAAAGCCGTTCGTGCCTGGCGAAAGCCTCTTTGTAGTAGATGCGCACGCAGTGGCCGAACACGATAGGGTGCGAGACTTTCATCATCGTAGCCTTGACGTGCAATGAGAAGAGCACGCCGGACTCAAGAGCATCCTGCATCTGTTCTTCGTAGAACGCGCACAAGGCCTTCTTGCTCATGAACATCGAGTCGATGATCTCGCCCGCAAGCAGCGAAACCTTGGGCTTGAGCAGAACGGTTTTGCCGCTCTTCGTGAACAGTTCCATTTTCACGTCGCGGTTACGGTCGAGCGTCATCGATTTTTCGCCGTGGTAGAAGTCGCCCGCCTTCATGCATGAAGCATGAGTGCGGGAGGCCTGTTTCCACCCCCCCATCGAGTGCGGATGCTTGCGGACGTAGTTCTTCACCGCCATCGGCGCGCGGCGGTCGGAATTGCCTTCGCGCAGCACAGGGTTCACGGCGGAGCCGAGGCAGCGGGCATAACGAGCGCTGATGGCTTTTTCTTCTGCGTTCTGCGGGTCTGCCGGATAGTCGGGAATCCTGTACCCCTTGCCCTGCAATTCGCGGATGGCCGTAACCAGTTGGGGAACCGAGGCGCTGATATTGGGCAACTTGATAATGTTGGCATCGGGGCGCAAAGTCAGTTGCCCAAGCTCGGTGAGAGCATCGGGCACTTTCTGCCCGTCATCGAGGCAATCGGGAAATTCGGCGAGGATGCGCGCCCCCAGGGAAATATCGGCTTCGGTCACACGGATGCTCGCCTGCGCGGCAAAAGCGCGCACCACCGGCAAAAAGGCCGCTGTCGCCAGCATTGGGGCTTCGTCGGTAATGGTGTAGACGATGGTCGGCTGTTTGGACATAGCTGGAATCCTCTTGATCTCTAATAAGTAGTGATGTGGGGCGTACCATGACACGGCATTTACCCGCCAGGTGGCTACGATGCGAGGGGTAGAATTATATACCGATACTGCGTCGGCATTGGGCAAAGGAAAAGCGCGGCAATATCTCATTATTCCGGGCTTCACCACCCCAATTCCCGCATCCATCCGCCCTCCTCCGCGCATTCCCCGGCCTGAAGCGCCACTTTCACATACGGCACGATTTCTTCCGGCAAACCATCGTGCGCGAACCACCCCATGCCGCTGCATTTGCCCGGCTCGCGCAGGACAGGTTCGCCCTGCCAGCGCAGCGCGCGCACGAAGAAGTCGATGCGATTGGTATCCGAGCGACGATGGATGATGCCGAGCCAGTCAAAATCGCCGGGCGCGATCCGTAAGCCCGTTTCTTCTTCCAGCTCCCGCGCCGCTGCCTGGAAGATGGATTCGCCTTGTTCGATGTGCCCGCCCGGCAGGCTGTAAAGACCGTCAAAAAACCCGGTTCCCGCGCGGCGCAGCAGCAGGACACGCCCTTCGCGCTCGCACAGGATATGTACGCCAGTCGGAATGCCCAAGCGCTCCGTCATCATTCATTCCATCCCACACGCTCTCAATGTTTGCCGGTACTGCCGAAACCGCCCTCGCCGCGATCAGAAGCGGTGAAATCATCGACGACGTTAAACCCGGCCTGCACGACGGGCACGACCACAAGCTGCGCGATGCGCTCCATCGGTTCGATGGTAAAAGCCTCGCCGCTGCGGTTCCACACAGAGACCATGACCTGCCCTTGGTAGTCGGAGTCGATCAGCCCGACCAGATTGCCGAGTACGATGCCATGCTTGTGCCCAAGCCCGGAACGCGGCAGCACGATTGCCGCCAGGCCGGAATCGGCAAGATGGATGGCGATGCCGCTTGGAACCAGCGTGGTTTCCCCCGGACGCAACGTGACCGGCGTGTCCAGACAGGCTCGCAGGTCGAGACCGGCAGAACCGGCAGTGGCGTAGGCCGGAGCTTGCTCGCGCAAGCGCGGGTCGAGCAGTTTCATATCAATACGGTGCATATTTTCTCCAGAACCTGATTCGACTCATTTCGTCGGCTGTGGCAGTAAATGGGCAATGCGTTCAACGATCTGGCGCGCAATGAAGGTCTTGGGCGCGCGCGGCAGCGGATGACTCCCTTCCTCGTCGTAGATGACGACGGTGTTCTCGTCACCGCCCAATCCATCGCTGATCAGGTTGCCTACCAGCATGGGCAGACGTTTGGTACGCCGCTTCTCCTCGGCAAAAGTGTCGAGCTCATGACTCTCGGCAGCGAAACCAACGCAGAACGGGGCATCCGGCAAGGCCGCAACTTCGGCGAGGATGTCCGGGTTGGGGACAAGTTCGAGATGAATCGTCGCGCCCGATTTTTTGATCTTGCGCACGGCAGGCTCCACGGGGCGGTAATCGGCCACCGCTGCCACCGCGATGAACACATCCACGCCCATCATCGCCGCAAACACCTCATCGCGCATTTGCAGGGCGCTCGTCACCCCGATGCGTCGTACCCCCACGGGCACAGGCAAACCCACCGGCCCGCTCACCAGCACAACCTCGGCCCCGGCGCGCGCGCAAGCCGCCGCCAGCGCGTACCCCATCTTCCCCGAACTGGCGTTGGTGACGCCGCGCACCGGGTCGATCGCCTCGAACGTCGGCCCTGCCGTCAGAACCACCTTGCGCCCGACCAGCCGTTTGGGCGTGAAAAAAGCATGCAATTCCTCGCATAACGCATCGGGTTCCAGCATCCGCCCCGGCCCGGTTTCACCGCATGCCTGCTCACCCACGGCGGGGCCGAGGATGGTGACGCCGTCCGCTTGCAGCGTCGCTACGTTACGTTGGGTCACCGGGTTCTCCCACATCTGACGGTTCATCGCGGGAGCGACGAACAATGGGCAGTCGCGCGCCAGACAAAGCGTGGAAAGCAGGTCACTGGCCAGGCCAGCGGCCAGGCGGGCAATGAAATCGGCGCTTGCCGGAGCCACGAGAATGGCATCCATCCCGCGCCCGAGGCGGATATGCGGCATGCCGTCTTCCATTTTCTCGTCCAGGAACCCCGACCACGCCCGGTTGCCCGACAAAGCCTGGAAAGTCAGCGGCGTCACGAAACGCGCCCCGGCTTCGGTCAAGACCACATGGACATCCACCCCCAGATGCCCGAGGGCGCGCGTGAGTTCGGCTGCCTTGTACGCCGCAATACCGCCGCTCACGCCGAGCACGATTCTGCGCCCGCGCAACCCATCAATGACGTGTGTATAATCCGGCATTTCTTCCTCCAATCCTTCTGTCATGGCAATCACCGACTGGCCTGCGGACGAACGCCCGCGCGAAAAACTGCTTGCGCGGGGCGCGCAGACACTCAGCGACGCCGAACTACTTGCGATCTTCCTGCGCGTCGGCATAAAAGGCCAAAGCGCCGTCGACCTCGCCCGCACCCTGCTCGGCCACTTCGGCACACTAAACCACCTGTGCAATGCTTGCGCGGACGAATTTGCCACGATACCCGGTATGGGACTGGCGAAGTATGCACAACTCCAGGCAGTGATGGAACTGGCTCGCCGCGCGCTCGCCGAACGCCTGACCGAAGGCATTCTGTTCGATTCGCCCACAGAAGTCAGGGACTGGCTGCAACTGCGGATGGCTCACCTCCCCTATGAGACCTTCTGCATCCTGCTGCTGGATGCCCGACACCGGCTGATCGAGGCCGTCGACCTCTTTCGCGGCACCCTGAATCAGACCAGCGTCTATCCACGGGAAGTCGTCAAACTCGCCCTGCGCTACAATGCCGCCGCTGTCGTCCTTGCGCACAATCACCCCTCCGGCGTAAGCGAACCCAGCCACTCGGATGAGCTCATCACCCGCGATCTGCGCGACGCGCTCGCGCTGATCGACGTCAAGGTGCTCGATCACTTCGTCGTCCCTGCGCACGGCAAGCCGCTATCGTTCACGGAACGGGGCTTGCTATGAATCCCTCTTTTGCGCTAATATTGAACGTTTCAAGAAAACAAGCTAACTTTCAGGAGCACATCATGGCTCGCGTCTGCCAAGTCACCGGCAAAAAACCGATGGTGGGATACAACATTTCTCACGCCCACAACAAGACCAAGCGCCGCTTTCTTCCCAACCTGCAAAACCGCCGCTTCTGGTCTGAGGCCGAGAATCGTTGGATCAGTCTGCGCGTCACCAACGCTGCACTGCGCACCATCGACAAAAAAGGGATTGACGCCGTTGTCGCCGAATTGCGCGCGCGTGGCGAAAAAATCTAAGCTCACCCATTGAAGAACGGAGACGGTCATGGCTGCTAAAGGCAAAGGCGCCCGCGAAAAGATCAAGCTGGAATCGACCGCCGGCACAGGTCACTTCTACACCACATCCAAAAACAAGCGCACCACGCCCGAAAAGCTCGAATTCAAGAAATTCGACCCGGTCGTGCGCAAGCATGTGGTCTACAAGGAAATCAAGCTGAAATAAGTTTGCGGTGGAAGCGCAAGTACAAGTCCTGTACTGCACACCAAGCGCTACAAGGGGTTACGGCATATCAAACCGTAGCCCCTTTTCCCTTCCAAAGGGCGAACAAACAATGTTTTGCCCGTTCAAAATTGACCCGCCCTCGCCTGCAAGGCCGCCAGTGCCGCCAACCCGGCAGTCTCTGTGCGCAGAACGCGCGGTCCCAGGCCAACCGACCGGCTGCTGGCGCGCGAGCAGCTCGCCAGTTCCTCATCGCTCCACCCGCCTTCGGGGCCGATGAGAAGATGAATGGACGAAGGGACGGGCTGAACCGCTGAAAGAGGCTCGCCGCCGGGTACGAAAACCCATCGCGCGGCTTCCGTAGCCTGTGCGAGATAAGCGGCAAGGCTTTGCACCGGCGCAACGAAAGGCAGACGATTGCGCCCGCACTGCTCGCAGGCGGCAATTACGACCTGTCGCCAGTGTTCGAGCTTTTTATCGGCGCGCGCTCCAATCAGGCGCAATACCGAGCGCGCGGCCTGCACGGGAACGATGCCAATGGCCCCAAGTTCCACCGCCTTCTGGATGACCCAATCCATCTTGTCGCCGCTTGCCAGCGCCTGTACCAGAACGACATCGAGCGGCGATTCCCGGCTGAGCTCCTGCCATTGGCCGTCGACTGCCACGGCCAAACGACCACGGACATCGAGCCGCGCATGCAGTTCGCCGCCGCTCCCGTCGAACAGCACCACAGCATCACCACTACCGAGGCGTAAAACCTTCAGGGCGTGATGTGCGGCAGCAGGAGAAAGCGCAATTTCTCCCACATGCGGTAAAACTCCAGGAAAATAAAAACGTGAAACCATCGTATTATTGTAAGTATGCTCTCGTCTCTCTCGCTTTCCCGCCCCACGCAATCGGCCAACACGCTGCCGGCCTCGGCTGATGCCTTATTGGGCAAGGCTCGACAGCTTGAAACCCTGGTGCGCGAAATCGCGGCCTCAGAAATTCTTCCACGCTATCTCAATGTGTCACGCGGACGCAAGGCCGATGGAACGCTTTTCACAGAAGCCGATCTTGCCACCCAGCGGCGGCTGATCGAAGCTCTGCCGACTATCCTGCCCGGGCCGGTACTGGGCGAAGAGATGAGCGGAGAAATGCAGGCTCGTTTATGGGTCACGGGACGCAGCGGCCTATGGTGCATCGACCCCATCGACGGCACGACCAACTTCGTCAACGGCATCCCGTTTTTCGCCATCTCGATTTCCTGGCTCTTCGATTGCGAACCGCGTCTCGGCGTGATTTACAACCCGATCAGCGGGGAATGTTTCCTGGCCGCCCAAGGCGCGGGCGCTTTTCTCAACGATGAAGCCTTACCGTTGCGCCGCACGACCCGCCGTCTGCGCGAAGCCGTAGCAGGCTTCGACTTGAAGCAGGTCAGTCCCCACCTCGGCGACGAACTGGTCACACGCCCACCGTATTTTTCACAGCGCAATTTCGGCTCCAGTACGCTCGAATGGTGTTTCCTCGCTGCTGGCCGCTTCGATGTGTATTTGCACGGTGGGCAAATGTTGTGGGACTACGCCGCCGGACAACTGATCCTGACCGAAGCGGGTGGGCAAGCCTGTTCGCTGGACGGCAGCACCCTGTCGGCAGGGCCTGCGGTCAAGCGTGGCATCATTGCCGCCGCCAATCCCCTGCTGTTTGCCGAGTGGCGCGCTTGGCTGCAATCGCATTCCTGATCTGGGCGCGGAAATACGGAATTTCACGCCAACGCGCCTTTCCGGGATAATTCGCGCTTTCACCGCACACCATATCGATTCTCGAGTCCACCATGCCGCAACCATCCGCCCCCGTGTTCAACCCGATCACCGGCGCGCTCCGCGCGCTTGCCATCGACGCCATTCAAAAAGCCAACTCCGGGCATCCCGGCGCGCCGCTCGGCATGGCGGAAATTGCCGAAGTCCTCTGGCGGCGCACATTGAAACACAACCCCGCCAACCCCGATTGGCCAGACCGCGACCGCTTCGTTCTCTCCAACGGGCACGGCTCCATGCTCATCTACGCCCTGCTCCACCTCACGGGTTACGATCTTTCCATCGACGACCTCAAAAATTTCCGCCAGTTCGGCTCCAAAACTGCCGGACATCCGGAAACCGGCCACACGCCCGGCGTGGAAACCACCACCGGCCCGCTTGGGCAAGGCATCGCCAACGCCGTCGGTTTCGCGCTTGCGGAAAAACTGCTTGCTGCCGAATTCAACCGCCCCGGCCACACCATCGTCGATCACCACACCTACGCCTTCATGGGCGACGGCTGCCTGATGGAAGGCGTCTCCCACGAAGCCTGTTCCCTCGCAGGCACGCTCGGCCTCGGCAAACTGATCGCCTTTTACGACGACAACGGAATTTCCATCGACGGCCACGTTGAAGGCTGGTTTACCGACGACACGCCAAAACGCTTTGAAGCCTACGGTTGGCAAGTCATCTCCGACGTTCCCGGCCACGACCCCCAAGCCATCGAGGCAGCGCTGGCCGCTGCGCGAAAGGAAACCCGGAAACCCTCGCTCATCTGCTGCAAGACCGTCATCGGCATGGGTTCCCCCAACAAGGCGGGCAGCCACGACTGCCACGGCGCGCCATTGGGCGCGGATGAGATTGCCGCCACGCGGGAAGCCATCGCTTGGCCGCATTCCCCGTTTGAAATTCCCGCCGACGTCTACGCCGCCTGGGATGCACGGCAAAAAGGAAAATCGCTCGAAGCCGACTGGCAACAGCGGTTCGATGCCTGGCGCGCCGCCTTCCCCGAACTTGCCCTTGAGTTCGAGCGCCGCGTCATCCGGCGGGAGCTTCCCGCCGACTGGCTTCAGGTTGCAGCGCAGACCATCGCCACTTGCAAGGAAAAAGCGGAAAACATCGCCACCCGCAAAGCCAGCCAAAACACGATAGCCGCCCTGCTCCCTCATCTGCCGGAACTCTTCGGCGGCTCCGCCGACCTTGCCGGTTCCAACCTGACCTTCGTCAAGGGCAGCCGGGGCATGACGGCTCTTGAGGGCGGCAACTACTGCTACTACGGCGTGCGCGAATTCGGCATGACCGCCATTGCCAACGGGCTGGCGCTCCACGGCGGCCTGATTCCCTACACCGCCACCTTCCTCGTCTTCTCCGACTATGCCCGCAACGCCATCCGCATGGCCGCGCTCATGCGCCAGCGGCAAATCATGGTCTACACCCACGATTCCATCGGCCTGGGTGAAGACGGCCCCACGCACCAACCCGTCGAACATATCCCAAGCCTGCGCCTGATTCCCAACCTCGATGTCTGGCGGCCATGCGACGCCGTGGAAACGGCAGCAGCCTGGATTGCGGGCATCGAGCGCACGGACGGCCCCACCCTGCTTGCCCTCTCCCGGCAGAACCTGCCCACCGTCACAGGCAACATCGACGCGAACGACATCAAAAAAGGCGGCTACATCCTCGCCGAAGCCGAAGCCGGAGCGCCTCAAGCCGTACTCATCGCCACCGGTTCCGAAGTCAAGCTGGCGCTCGACGCCAAGGCCGCCCTGGAAAAAGAAGGCATCCCCACCCGCGTCGTCTCCATGCCCTCCACCAACGTTTTCGACCGCCAAAGCCCGGAATACCGCCTCAAAGTCCTCGGCCAGCACGTCCGCCGCATCGCCATCGAAGCCGCGCACGGCGATTTCTGGCGCAAATACGTCGGTCTGGATGGCTCAATCATCAGCATCGACACCTTCGGCGCTTCAGCCCCGGCGGGGAGACTGTTTGAGCATTTCGGGTTTACTGTCGGGCATGTGGTGAAGGCAGTGAAAAGCGCGACAAGCGCATAGCCGAAACACAAAGAGAAATAAACCGGTGGCAAAATAAAACAGTCCGGCAGGTTTCCCTGCCGGACTGCTGGATACGAATTGCGTTAAAAACGCATTTCTTATTGTAGCAACGGCTCTCACCCCGGATAGCCACAATACTGAAAATTATGAGGGAGGAAGACATGCTTGGCAAGCCCACCGATCCGCTCACTTTTGGTTTCGACATTGGCATCGCCTCGGTCGGCTGGTGCGTACTCGGCGAAAAACACATCGTTGATCTTGG
>WRJU01000224.1 GCA_009778425.1 Pseudomonadota bacterium | reverse complement strand
GCGGACAATGGCCTCATCCGTCAAAGGGCTTAGGGTAGAGAGTAAGAAACATGGCCGCCGCCGAAAACACCGCAGACGACATTGCCGCCAACAGCGTTTCCGACATGCCGCCCAAGACGCCCGCGTTTCCGCCAAACTCCCCGCGCGGGCGCTTGCAACAGGCGCTTTCCAGCATCAAGGCGCTCGACCAACGGCAACGTATTGCCGCCATCGTCGCGCTGGCGCTGGTCATCTCCCTTATCGTCGGAATCGCGCTGTGGAGCAGCCCCCCCAATCAGGCGGTGCTGTTTACCAATTTCGAGGATCAGGACGGCGGCGAAATCATCAACACCCTCCAACAACAGAACGTTCCTTTCAGCATCTCCAGCGATGGTCGCTCCATCCTCGTACCTGCGGGCATCGTCTATGAAACCCGCTTAAGGCTGGCGGCAGCGGGGCTGCCCAAGGGCGGGCTGGTCGGCTTCGAGTTGATGGACACGCAAAAACTCGGCGTCTCGCAATTCAATGAACAAGTCAATTACCAGCGCGCCCTGGAGGGCGAGCTCGCGCGCACCGTCCAGTCGATTACTTCCGTGATGGCGGCTCGTGTGCATCTGGCGATGCCCAAGCAAACCTCCTTCCTGCGCGACGATCAGCAACCGACCGCCTCGGTCATGGTGCAACTGCGCCCAGGCCGGACGCTGGACGGAAAACAGATAGCCGGCATCGTGCATCTGGTGTCGTCTTCCGTCCCCAAGATGAACGATTCCGGCGTCAGCATCGTCGATCAGAACGGCAACCTGCTCACGGGCGAAGACCCGACGCGGCGCTCCGAGCTGGATCCCGCTCAACTGCGCTACGTCGAAGAAGTCGAAGCCGGACTCATCCGCCGTGTCGAAAACATCCTCACCCCCATGTACGGCAAGGACAACTTCCGTGCCCAGGTTGCGGCAGACATCGACTTCAACAAGGTCGAACAGACAGCCGAAACCTATCGTCCCAACCCGGCTCCCGAACAAGCCATTCGCAGCCAGCAAACCAATGAGCAGCAAAGCCGCGACGAAGGCCCGGAAGGCGTACCCGGCGCGCTCACCAACCAACCTCCCGTCCCGGCCACTGCGCCGATCACCATTCCACCCGTACCGTCGCAGGGAGGCGAGCGGAAAACGCTGACCAGCAGCCGTGCGGCAGTCATCAACTACGAACTGGATCACACCATCCAGCACGTCAAGCAGTCACTTGGGCAAATCAAGCGCCTGTCGGTCGCCGTGGTCGTCAACCACCGCCCCGTGCAATCGTCCGGCGAAGAAGCGCAGCCCATGCCGATCAGCGACGACGAAATTGCCCGCATCACCAATCTCGTTCGCGACGCTGTCGGCTACAACGCCGCGCGCGGGGACACCATCAGCGTTGCCGGCAGCCCGTTTGCGGATATGCCCGGCCAACAACAGCTCCCTGTCTGGAAAGACCCGCAGATGATCGAGTTGAGCCTTGAGGGCGGCAAATACCTGGGGCTGCTCATCCTCATCCTCTTTGCGTATTTCGGGATCATCCGCCCGCTGCTGCGCGTTGTCGCACCGCCGCCGGGGCATACAGAATCCGGTTTGGCGGAAGCCAAGAAAAACAAGAAAGGCAAAGAATACGAAGAGGAGGGAGAAGAAAGCGCTGTAGGAGGAAAAGGCGCGGAAGGGGAAGAAGGTGTCGCACGCTCCGTTTCTGCCCTGCGTGGCAACGAGTTCAATACCCGGCTGGAGCGCGCGCGCCAGATCGCCCGAGAAGATCCGAAGAGCGTCGCCGAACTGCTTAACCAATGGCTTGGCGTCAACGAGGAAGGAGACCACAAATGATAGCCGCCATGCCCGACGAAGGGCTGGAAAAATCCGCCCTGTTGCTCATTGCGCTCGGCACCGATGAGGCGGCAGGTATCCTCAAACACCTGGGGCCGCGCGAAGTGCAGAAGCTCAGCATGAAAATGGCAAACATGCCTGCGCAAGGACGCTCCAGGCTCGAACCCATCCTGGGCGAACTCGAATCCCATTTCAGCCAGGGCGCATCCGTCCACGCCGACCAGGATCAAATCCGCGAGATGCTGACCAAGGCGCTTGGAGACGAACGAGCCGCCAACCTCATTGCCCGTGTGCTGCAAGGTTCCGACACCGCCGGGATCGAAAACCTGAAATGGCTCGATGCCTCTACCGCCGCTGACCTGATCAAGAACGAACACCCGCAGATCATTGCCACCATCCTCGTCCACCTCGGCTACGACCAGGCCGGGGAAATTCTCAAACATTTTTCGGATCGCCTGCGCAACGATGTGGTACTGAGAGTCGCCACGCTCAATGGCGTACAGCCACAGGCTCTGAAAGAACTCAACGAATCTCTCACCACCATGCTTTCCGGCGCGCAAACGGCCAAGAAAGCGGCTCTCGGCGGAGTGCGCCACGTCGCCGAGATTCTCAATTTCGTGGGTTCGGCTGCCGAGACGGCCATTCTCGACAACGTGCGCGAATACGATGCCGACCTGGCACAGAAAATCCTCGATGAAATGTTCGTGTTCGAGAACCTGCTCGAAATCGACGACCGTGGCATTCAGACCATTCTGCGCGAAGTCCAGTCCGATTCGCTCATCGTCGCCCTCAAGGGCGCATCGCCCGAACTGCGCGAAAAAGTTTTCAAGAACATGTCGAGCCGCGCCGCCGAGATACTGCGCGAAGACCTCGAAGCCAAAGGCCCGGTACGCCTCTCGGAGGTCGAAGTCGAGCAGAAGGAAATCCTCAAGATCGTCCACCGGCTCTCCGAAGAGGGCCGCGTCGTCCTTGGCGGCAAGGGAGGCGACGATGCCTTTGTCTAATGCCGTAACCACCCCGCCCCTTCGGGGCACCCCTCCAAGGAAGGGAATGGGTATCCGTAGGGTTGAGGCATACCTTGTTTCTACTCGTTGGCTATGAACAAGACTGTTTCCTTCGCGCGCCATCAGGCCGTAGGCGCATATCGCCGATGGGAACCCCCGGATTTCGGCGTACCGCCTCCGCTCCCAGGGGTCGAGCCAGAGCCCGTGCCTGTTCCTGAACCCGCCGCTTCCTCGCTCCCCATCACGGAAGAACGGCTGGAAAGCGCTCCATGCCCGGTTGAGACAGAAATCGAGCCTCTGGCCTTGCCCACAGCGGAAGAAATCGAACAAATCAACGAAGAAGCTCGCCGCAACGGTTTTGATGAAGGCTTCGATGAAGGATTGACCCAGGGGCGCGAGAAAGGCTACGCCGAAGGCAGGGAAGAGGGTTTCAGGGAAGGGCGCGAGGCCGGATTCTCGGAAGGCAGGGCTGCCGCCGAGAACGAAGCCCGCCAATTGCACGAGTTGGCTGCGCAACTCGAACAGGCGCTGGCGCAGCTCGATGCCGAAATTGCCGAAGAGCTGCTGTCGCTTGCCGTCGAACTCGCCCGCAAAATCATCCAGCACACCCTGGCCGTGGAACCGGAATCTGTCGTGAGCGCCATTCGTGCCGTGTTACAGACCCTGCCCCAGGCTCGCGCGCAGATTCACCTCAACCCGGACGATATGGCGCTCGCCCACAGCTACCTCAAGGAAGTGCTTGAACAGGCGGGGCATGTCTTGATCGAGGATGAAACCGTCTCCCGTGGCGGCTGCCGGGTGGAAATGCCGGGCGCGCAGATTGACGCCACGATGGAAACGCGCTGGCGGCGCGCGATTGAAAGCCTGGGCAGGGAACACTCCGCATGGGTTCCCGCGAGCGACCGCAGGACGAAAACGCGGCGGGCGAGCGACAATGCGCCGACAACAATCAGGAGGAAAGCCTCTTCCGCTAAAGGGGAGAGCGCCCAAGCTGCCCCCGAACCAGCAAATGCCGCATCCTCCACTCCAGCCGTTCCTGTCACGCCTCCAGAGCCTGCGCAATGAAAGCTGCCGCGCCCAAGATGAAGCACGCCGGGCTCTGGCGAGCCTTCATGGAAGATGCCCGCGACCTGGTCGATACCGTCAATCCGTTCCAGAACGCAGGACGGCTCACCCGGATCAACGGGCTGGTGATGGAAGCCTCCGGGCTCAAGCTGCCTTTGGGTTCCGGCTGTGAGATCACGGCTCCCGGTGGCGGGATTGTAGAAGCCGAGGTCGTTGGCTTCAGCGGCGAAAAACTTTTTATGATGCCTACGGACAACGTGTTCGGCCTTTTTCCTGGCGCGCTGGTACAACCCGTGGGAACCATCTATCCTCAACTCGTGCCGGGCCAACGCGTCAGGCCGCGGCGGCGCGCCGCCGACCGCGCCAAACACCTGCCGGTCGGCGAAGCCCTGCTGGGCCGGGTCGTCGATGGCGCGGGCCGCCCACTGGATTCGCTCGGCCCCCTTTACACCGAGGAAACCCGCTCCCTGCAAGGCCGCCCGATCAACCCGCTCAACCGTTCCAGCATCCGCGACCCGCTCGACGTGGGCATCCGTGCCATCAATGGGCTGCTGACCGTCGGACGCGGGCAACGCCTGGGGCTTTTCGCGGGTTCCGGCGTGGGTAAATCCGTGCTCATCGGCATGATGGCCCGCTACACCGGAGCCGACCTCATCGTCGTCGGACTCATCGGCGAGCGGGGGCGCGAGGTCAAGGAATTCATTGAACAGAACCTGGGCGGAGAGGGGCTGAAGCGTTCCGTCGTCGTCGCCGCCCCGGCGGACACCAGCCCCCTCATGCGCCTGCAAGGCGCGGCCTACGCCACGAGTATTGCCGAGCACTTCCGTGACCAGGGCAAACAGGTTTTATTGGTGATGGATTCCCTCACCCGTTACGCGATGGCCCAGCGTGAAATCGCGCTGGCCATCGGCGAGCCGCCGGTCACGCGCGGCTATCCGCCCTCGGTGTTCGCCCTCCTGCCCGCGCTCGTCGAACGCGCCGGCAACGGCCCGGAAGGCGGCGGCTCCATCACCGCCTTCTACACCGTGCTCGCGGAAGGCGATGACCAGCAAGACCCCATCGCCGACTCCGCGCGCGCCATTCTCGACGGCCACATCGTCCTGACCCGCACCCTCGCCGACCAGGGCCACTACCCGGCCATCGACATCGAACAGTCGATCTCACGCGCCATGCACGGCCTCATCAGCGACGAAGATTTCGACCGAGTACGCCAGTTCAAGCAACTCTTCTCCCGCTACCAGCGCTCGCGCGACCTCATCGCCGTCGGCGCTTATCAGCCCGGCGGCGACCCCTTGCTCGATAATGCCGTCAACATGTATCCGCGCCTGGAAGCCTATCTGCAACAGCGCATCGAAGAGCGCGAGGACTATGTCGGCGCGCGCGGAAAACTCGACGGGCTCTTTGCGTCAGAGCCGCAAAGAGCCCAGTAAAAATTGTTTCATGCCCTGTACTCTAAACCTGCTTATTTTTCGAGCAGACTGCGCAACATCCACGCGGTTTTTTCGTGGAGTTGCAAACGTTGGGTCAGGAGGTCCAGCGTAGGCTCATCGCTGGCTTTATCGGCCAGCGGCACGACGGCGCGGGCGGTTTTGGCTACACCCTCGTGACTGCTCAGGAGCTGGCGAATCATGCCTTCGGCGTCAGGCACATCCTCCGGCTGCTTCAGGCTGGTGAGTTTTTCAAACTCCTTGTAGGAACCCGGCGCAGGAAACCCGAGGGCGCGAATGCGTTCGGCAATGAGGTCCACGGCTCCCGACAATTCGGTGTACTGCCCCTCGAACATCAGGTGCAGGGTATTGAACATCGGCCCCGTGACGTTCCAATGAAAATTGTGCGTCGTCATGTACAGGGTGTAGCTATCGGCAAGCAGCCGCGATAAACCCTTTGCAATCTCGGCGCGGTCTTTCTTGTTAATACCGATGTCGATGTCCATGCTTTTCTCCTTTCGTTTGGATTCCCATGTCTGACAAACCGAATGGCTCGTCACGGTACTGGAATGCTACGCCTATTGATTCATGGTTTGTGATAAAAAATACCTATCACAAATATCGCTATGAACTATAGCTATGAACACGGGTCTCGCGCAATCTCCGCCACTCGTTGGCAGTGTCTCAGTTTGAAATTTGAGACGATTTTCTGTAGGGGGCGATGGCAATCGCCCCGTCGAACCGTTGGCGGACTGCGGAAATTTACGATGGCGGGCGGATTGCCATCCGTCCCTTGTATCTTTACCCGCGTCGTGGTCAGCTGCCACGACTGGGGAAGAAAGCAGCTTCTTCCGCCCCTGAAGGCATTGACCTTGTTGTGTAGAGCAAGCCTTTCTTCCCCCCTTCTGAGCCAGACACGACACTGAACGGTAGCCAAGGGTGCGACCCTGCATGCACAAGGAAAGTGGGCAAGTCGGCTGTTTGTTTCTTCAAAACGGGGAGGCAGGGCATGAATTATCTGGGTATTGACGTCGCTAAGGCCAAGCTCGATGGCTGCCTTTTGTTGGGGGATGGGCGGCACAAGTCCAAAGTTGTGCCCAATTCTGAGGAAGGTTACAAGAACTTGATTGCCTGGTGCGGGAAACAAGGCTTCTTGCCTGCCCAGCTTCATGCCATCATGGAGAGTACGGGTTGCTATCACGAACCGGTTGCGTGCGCCCTTGTCCGGGCGGGGCTGCGCGTCTCGGTGCTCAACCCGGCGCGGGTCAGGGAGTTTGCCAAAAGCCAGGGCATCCTGTCCAAGAACGATGGGCTGGACGCCTTTGCCATTGCCCGTTTCGGCGCTGCTTGCGCGCCTGAGCCCTGGCAGCCGCCGGCCCCTGAAGTCAGCCATCTGCAAGCCTTGCTGTCGCGCCGGGAGGCGATTGAGCAAGATTTGCAGCGCGAGGCGAACCGGCGGGAAAAAATGGCTTTTACCCCTGCGCCCGCGACAGTGCTGGCCTCGCTCATGGAACACATTGCCTACCTGGAACGCGCACGCTGGAACGCGCACGCGACAAGCTCTCTGAGGAGATTGACCGGCACATCGACCAGCATCCTGATCTCAAAAAAGATCGCGCACTGTTACAAAGCATCCCCGGCATCGGCCCCAAGGTCAGCGCGATCATGCTGGCCAGCTTGCGGCAAGGCCAGTTCGGTTGTGCCGAACAATCTGCTGCCTATCTGGGCTTGGTGCCGGTACAGCACCAATCGGGTTCTTCGGTCAAGGGACGCACGCGCCTGTCCAAGAACGGCCCAGCCAAGGTGCGCGCAGCGCTTTACATGCCCGCAGTCGTTGCCAAGACACACAACCCACACATCCGCGACATGGCTCAACGCATGGCACAACGCGGCAAATGCAACATGTCTATCTTGGGCGCAGCTATGCGAAAACTCGTCCACCTTTGCTTTGGTGTGATCAAAAATCAGACCCCTTATCAACCCCTATACTCTTCGAAGGGCTTGACCGGGTAGACGGTATCTACAACACCATGAAATTCAAACTGAGACACGACCCACTCGTTATGGAGTTACGCGAGACAAAGCGTCACTGGGAGCCGAAGACTCCCCTGAACCGTATCGAGGAATCCCTGTCTTCGACAGGGGAGGCTCAAAGTCGCGCGGACTCTACGCCCACGCCATGCGGCATGGTCACTCTGCTTAATGAGCCGACATCGGCGACTGCCTGATGGGACGTACTCCGGGCAGCGGACTATCGAGGATCGCCGTGCGTAGCATGTCAAGCACTCCACTGCGTGGATAAGTCACCCGCCAGGCCAAGGCAACCCGGCGCATCGGCTCGGGATGGGCAAAGGGGCGAACCTCCACCAGCGGGTTATTGGCCTCAAGCCCATCTGCCGCTGTGCTTGGCAATACCGTTACTCCCAGCCCGGTGGCAACCATGTGGCGGATAGTTTCGAGCGAACTGCCTTCGAGTGTGCGTTGCAGGCTGCTGCCATTCTGACATTCCGGACAAACTTCCAGAACCTGATCGCGGAAACAGTTGCCTGCGCCAAGCAGCAGCAGTTGTTCTTCGGCAAGCATCCTGGGGGTAATTCCCTTTTGCTCGGCCCACGGATGCCGGGGCGGCAACAGTACGCGGAAAGGCTCGTCATACAAGGGCTGTGTGACGATACCCGGTTCATCGAACGGCAGGCTGATGATGATAACATCCAGCTCGGCTCGCTTGAGCGCATCGACCAGTCGATCCGTGTAGTTCTCCTGGATGATGAGCGGTACGTGCGGCGCGCGCTGTTGCACTTTCGGGATGAAATGCGGTAGCAGGTATGGCCCTATGGTGTAGATCACTCCCACGCGAAGCGAGCCGACGAGCGGATCTCTGCCACTGGCGGCAATTTCGTGGATATGATCGACTTCTGCCAATACCTTTTCAGCCTGGGCAACGACGCGCCGCCCAGTCTCGGTAATCCTGGCTTCACTGGCAGTCCGCTCGAAAAGCAGAACGCCGAGTTTTTCTTCGAGTTTTTTGATGGCTACGGAAAGTGTCGGCTGCGAGACACAACTCTTTTCGGCCGCGCGGCCAAAATGCCGTTCACGAGCCAAGGCCACAAGATAGCGTAAATACGTTAAGGTCATTCAAACCCTCGCGCAAATATGTTGCGCAGATTATGTCACTCTTCGTCGCCTAAGCATGCCTTACCTGCATGTTTAAGGCAAGAAAAATGTTATCTTTACCCGCCATTTCCATGCTTTTTCTTCATCAGGAAAAACGTCGGGAACCTCGTGACGGAAACCGTATCAAAGACGACGCTGACACAGGCCGGGTGTGACGAATACACCGGGGAAAGCCCTGACAGAGAAGCTCGGATTGGCTCAAAAAGCCCGGTTCCGACGTCGGGAGACCTGCGGATACAATTTTCGTTTCTTCTTATTGTTGTCTTGCGCCAAGGAAATATCCATGAAAAAAAACCTCATTGTTGCGGCTCTGGCTCTCGGTTTGGCCGCCTGCTTTCCTGAGGAGGGATCGGTTCTATCCAAGGCTCACGCCGACAACGCGCCCGCAGCGTCTGTAGCGCCCATTCAGCGCGGTTTGCCCGATTTTGCCGATCTGGTCGAGAAAGTCAGCCCTGCCGTGGTCAATATCAGCGTCGACCAAACCATTCAGGCAGACGACGACGACGGCAATCCTTTCGCGGGCGACCCTTTCTTCGATTTCCTGCGTCGTTTTGGCGTACCGGGGCCTGGGCCGGGTTTCCCTCCCAATCACCCCAGCGTTCCGCGTACCCGGCAGGGAATCGGTTCCGGTTTCATCGTCAGTAGCGATGGCTACGTGCTCACCAACGCGCATGTGGTCGGCGACAGCAAGGCGGAAGTCACCGTCAAATTGAGCGACAAGCGCGAATTCAAGGCCAAGCTCATCGGCATCGACCGCCGTACCGACATCGCCGTCGTCAAGATTGACGCCGGAAACCTGCCTACCGTCGTTATCGGCGACCCCAACAGCGCCCGCGTCGGCGAATGGGTCGCGGCCATTGGCTCGCCTTTCGGCTTCGAGCACTCCGTCACTGCCGGCATCATCTCGGCCAAGGCGCGCCGTCTGCCGGACGAGAATTTCGTGCCTTTCATCCAGACCGATGTCGCGATCAACCCCGGCAACTCGGGTGGCCCGCTCTTTGACCTCAATGGCCGCGTCATCGGAATCAACTCGCAGATTTATTCGCGCTCCGGCGGTTTCATGGGCATATCCTTTGCCATCCCCATCGACGTCGCCATGAAAGTGAAGAACCAACTCGTTCAACATGGCCGTGTACAGCGTGGCCGTCTGGGGGTTTACATCCAGGGCGTCGACCCGGAACTCGCGTCTTCATTCGGGTTGAACGCACCGCGTGGTGCATTGGTAGCGCAAGTCGAGCCTAACGGCGCTGCTGCGCGCGCCGGACTGAAACCGGGCGACATCGTGCTCAAGGTCGATGGCAGGGAAGTGAACGAATCCAATGAATTGCCGCGCCTCATCGGCGATAAACAGCCGGGAAGCAAAATCAAGCTCGAAATCTGGCGCGAAGGAAAGAGCCGGGAGACCGTCGCCGTGCTCGATGAAATGCCGCAGGAAGAAGCCGCGCAAAGCCCATCTGGCCAGGACAAGGGTTCGCGCGACAAGCTTGGGCTCAATCTGCGCCCCCTCAATGCGCGCGAAGCCGCGCAGCTCGGCGTACCAAGCGGGCTGGTGGTCGAGACGGCCAGCGGGCAAGCGGCGCGCGTCGGCTTGCGCAACGGCGACGTAATCCTGAGCCTGAACAATCAGTTAGTCACATCTCCGGCGCAATTCCGGCAATTGGCCGAAAAAGCGGGTAAGCGCTTCGCCCTGCTGATTCAGCGTGGTGATGCAAGGCTTTTCGTTCCGTTCAAGCTCGATTGAACTGCGTCAAGCGCAAGCTGCAATACCTCAGGCATCGCAAAAAAACACGCTGGACGGGGAACCGTCCGGCGTGTTTTGTGCTACCCCCCTCACACCTTGAAGCGCGCCACCGATTCCTGCAACTGCGAGGCAAGCAACTCCATTTCGTGCGCTGCCGCCGCCGTAAGCCCGATGGCAGTATCGTTCTCGCGTGCCATGTCGGCAATGGCGGCGATACCCTCTTTCACTGATGCGCTGACGCTTTCCTGCTCCCCTGTCGTTGCAGCGATTTGATCCAGTCCCTTGCCGACCTCCACGGCCAGTTCGTTGGCGCCATCCAATACTTTTGCCACCCCCTTGGCCTTGTTGCGGCTCGTTTCGAGGTGCTTCAATCCATTTACGATGGATTCCTGCACCTGGCTCGACTGCTGGCCAATATCCTTGGTGATCTTGTCGATCTGCCCTGCTGAATGAGCCGATTTCTCGGCCAGCTTGCGCACTTCATCGGCCACCACGGCGAAACCCCGCCCATATTCCCCCGCCCGAGCGGCTTCAATGGCCGCATTGAGTGCGAGCAGATTGGTTTGTTCGGCGATCTCTCTCACTTCCTGGGTCATGCCGTTGATGGACTGAGTCAACTGGACGAACGCACCCATCGAATCGGCCATGTGATTGACCGTCTCCTGCACCTGCCCCATTTCATCGACCAGTTGATGGAGACTGGCTTGTCCGGCCTGCGAACGTTCCAGTTCCTCATGCGAGCGCGAACTCACCTGCTCGGTATTCTTTGCCACCAGGAGAATATTGGTGTTGAGTTCCTCGACCGCTTTGGCGGCCTGTACCGAACAATCTGTCTGGCGACGCGAACTTCCCGCAATCTGTTCCGACTTCCCAACCATGTCGCGCGCCTGTCCGGCAACGGAAATCGCCGAAGCGCTCACCTGTCGCACCAAGCCAGCAATCACGCCAAGCATGTGGTTGAACATGCTGGCCGCGCGTCCGACTTCATCTTGGTGTACATCCTCCAGCCGCCGGGTCAGGTCACCATCGCCATGCGCGATTTCAGACATGCCTTTGGCCAGATGCGATAGCGGGCGAGTCACGAAACGCTGGATGAAAAAGTAAACGAAACACAACAGCGGCAAGGAAATGACGATGGCAACCAAAATACTCTCATTGCGAAAACGATTGGCGGCCTCATTTGCATGATTCAGGGAAATGCGCATGCTCACCGCCCCCAGAGGCTCGCCTTCTTTGACCATGTGGCACGCAATACAATCCTTGCCGAGATAATTCCTTGAAGCCAGTGCCGGAATCACCACCCGCAGGTATTCGCCCTGCAAGTCACTTTCCACCTGCATGTAAGGTTCGCGCTTTTCCATGATCTGGCGCTCAAACGCATCGGGTATCTCCGACATGCCATTGCCAGAGCCATAGATTTTGTTCACCGCTTCGCCCCTGACTACCTTGAGATCATTGACCAGAGACAATTCCCTGATCTGGTCGAGAAACACATTGCGTTGATCTCCAGTTCCGGTAATCATCATCCCGGTCAGGCCGGCCATCGTCATTTCATTGATTGCATGCGCAAAACCCTTCGACTGGTCGATGACAAGGTGGCGGCTGGCCCGGTTTCCCCATACGATCATGCCGGCCCACGCAGCCAGTAACAGGATTCCGATTGCGCTCGTAAGACGTATCCAAATAGGTGTGTTTGCAAAATGACGCATAATTTTCCTTTCTCTTGATCCCCACATCAGTAACGGAACTCAGCAATCGATCTCATGTCTCATGTCGTTACTACCGATTGCCGCTCCTGTAACTAACGGCAAAAAATGTATGTGCCTGAACCCTTGATGTCTACGCGCTGTAACATTTGCCTTGGTTGCGACACGAATCAGCTATCGCTATCATTAATGATTCCGCAAAACCATTGCGGTTTCGCGCGATGCGATATGAGCTTATGACAGATTGTCACTCATCGCAGCCTGTCCATCACTACCCCGCATGAGGCAAACATGAAAAAAATCACCATCGCCACCATCCTCGGCATCGCAGCCCTGTCCTTGGCGAGCAGCGCCGTTGCCCAGGTCAAACCTGAAGAACAGATCAAATTCCGGAAAGCGGCTTACGGTTTCGCAAGCTGGAACATGGGCAAGATCAAGGCCAATCTCGAAGGCACGTATGACGCCGCGCAGGTCAAGGCTGCCGCCAATGCCATTGCTGCAGTGGCGAATTCGGGCCTCGGCGCGCTTTTCAGCCCAGGGACCGAGAAATCGGTTGGTGAACAGAAAACCGCCGTCAAGCCGGAACTGTTCCAGAAGGGCGCCGAAGTCGCCAAATTGGCCGGTGACTTTACCGCTGCCTCAAACGAACTCGTCAAGGTCGCCGACAGCGGTGATGTTGCCGCCATCAAAGTCGCTTTTGGCAAAGTCGGCGCCACTTGCAAGTCTTGCCACGACGAGTTCAAGCTCCACTGACAAACCCGGCAACCCCCGCCCCCATAAAACCGGGGCGACCGGGAACGAAGAAAAGAAACGCCCATCCCGCCATGTAGACGGGATGGGCGTTCGTTTTTAATGCCCGGAGTTAGTGCCCGGAGCGCATGGCGTCGAAGAATTCGGCGTTGCTCTTGGTGGCGCGCACTTTGTCGAGCAGGAATTCCATCGCGTCGACTTCGTCCATGCCGTAGAGAAGCTTACGCAGTATCCACACCTTTTGCAGGATGTCCTGCTTCATCAGCAATTCTTCGCGGCGGGTTCCGGAGCGGTTAACGTTAATGGCCGGGTAGACGCGTTTTTCCATCATGCGGCGATCGAGGTGCAACTCCAGGTTGCCGGTTCCCTTGAATTCCTCGTAGATCACATCATCCATACGGCTGCCGGTTTCAATCAGCGTAGTGGCGAGGATGGTGAGGGAGCCGCCTTCTTCGATGTTGCGCGCCGCGCCGAAGAAACGCTTGGGTTTTTGCAGGGCATT
>WRJU01000223.1 GCA_009778425.1 Pseudomonadota bacterium | reverse complement strand
CAGCCCAAGGACAACAAGAACAGCGCGACAGAGGCTAAGCGCTGAACACGCGCCAAGCGCAATCCCCGTCATGGATGACGGAGCCAAACCTTCCTCAAAGCCATTCCATCATCAGCACTGATCCATGCTTGAAAAAGTTAACCTGCTTCCTAAAATCGCCGCCCTCCAGACCGTCTCCGGCCCCGATGTGGCGGCCAATCTCGCGGTAGCGGACGAACTGATCTCTGAGGCCGTTGCCAGGGGCGCGAGAATGGTGGCGCTGCCAGAGTATTTCGCGCTGATGTCATCCGACGAGGCCGCCAAGATTCGCGCAAGCGAACACGAAGGCTGCGGGCCGGTTCAGGAGTTCCTGAGCGAAACCGCCGCGCGCCACGGAATATGGATTGTCGGCGGTACGCTGCCGCTGGCGGCGGACGCGCCAGATAAAACACGCAACACCGCGCTGGTTTTCGATGATCGTGGCAAGCAAGTAGCGCGTTACGACAAGATTCATCTCTTCGGCTTCAGCACCAGCGGGGAACATTACGACGAGGCAGCCAGTATCGAGCCGGGCGCGCGCGTGGTGTGTTTCGACTCCCCCGCCGGAAGGGTGGGGCTCGCAGTGTGCTATGACCTGCGCTTCCCCGAACTTTTCCGCGCGATGGGCGAAGTCGACCTGATCATCCTGCCCGCTGCCTTTACACACACGACCGGACGAGCGCACTGGGAAACGCTGATACGGGCGCGAGCCATTGAAAATCAATGTTTTCTGGTGGCTGCGGCCCAAGGTGGGCTGCACCCGCATGGGCTGCACCCGCATGGGCGGCGCACTTGGGGGCATAGCATGATCGTCGACCCCTGGGGTGATATTCTCGCCTGCCGCCCGGAAGGAGCGGGCGTGATCGTGGCCGAACTCGATCCCGCCCGGCTCGTCATGGTTCGCCGCTGCCTGCCCGCTCTGAATCACCGCCGCCCGGAACTTTTCTGACGAAAAATCCTTTACCCTATATCGCCTGATGACCGGAACCGCACACGATGACAAAAAACGCGCTCAAGGCTGCTGACCGTTACCTGCTCTCGCCCCACAACTTGGGGCGGGAAGAACTCGAAAAAGCGCTTCGCAAGCTGATGCGGCGCGGCGTCGATTACGGCGACCTTTATTTTCAATATGCCCGCGCCGAAGGATGGGGGCTGGAAGAAGGCATCGTCAAGTCGGGCAGTTTCAGTATCGAGGAAGGCGTCGGGGTACGCGCGGTGAGCGGCGAAAAGACCGCCTTTGCCTATTCCGACGATATTTCGATGGATGCGCTGCTCGATGCCGTTCGCGTCACACGGGCCATTGGCGCGACAGGCAGGAAACAGAAGGTAAAAACGACGCCGCGCAAACCTCCCGCCAAACTCTACCGCGCCGACGACCCGCTCGCCTCGCTCGACGATACCGCCAAAGTGCAACTGCTCGAACGGCTGGAAGCGTTCGCCCGCGCCGCCGACCCGCGCGTCATTCAGGTCATGGCCGGTCTTGCCGGGACGTGGGAAGTCGTACTGGTAGCGCGTAGCGACGGACACATGGCTGCCGATGTCAGGCCGCTGGTGCGGGTCTCCCTGACCGTCATCATGGAAGACGGCGGACGGCGCGAACAGGGCAGCGCGGGCGGGGGCGGGCGTTTCGACTACGGCTACTTTACCGAAGAGAAGTTGCGCGGCTATGCGTTGGATGCCGTGCGCCAGGCTCGCGTCAACCTCGAAGCGGTTGCCGCGCCCGCCGGAACCATGACTGTTGTATTGGGCCCCGGCTGGCCGGGCATTCTGCTGCACGAGGCTATCGGGCATGGACTGGAAGGCGACTTCAACCGCAAGGGCAGTTCAGCTTTTTCAGGCCGTATCGGCGAGCAGGTCGCCGCGCGCGGCGTCACCGTGGTCGACGACGGCTCGCTGCCGGATCGGCGCGGTTCATTGACCATCGACGACGAAGGCAATCCCGGCGCGCGCACGGTGCTGATCGAAGACGGCATCCTGACCCGCTACATGCAGGACATGACCAATGCCCGCCTGATGGGCATGAAGCCCACCGGGAACGGGCGGCGCGAGTCCTACGCCCACATGCCCCTGCCGCGCATGACCAATACCTTCATGCTCAACGGCGAACGCGACCCTGCCGAGATTATTGCTTCGGTCAAAAAGGGGCTGTACGCGGTCAATTTCGGCGGCGGCCAGGTCGACATCACCTCCGGCAAGTTCGTGTTCTCCGCTTCCGAGGCCTACCTGATCGAAAACGGCAAGGTCACCCACCCTGTCAAGGGCGCGGCGCTCATCGGCAACGGCCCGGATGCGCTGACCCGCATCAGCCTCATCGGCAACGACATGGCTCTCGACCCAGGCATCGGCTCCTGCGGCAAGGACGGGCAAAGCGTACCGGTGGGCGTGGGGCAGCCTACCCTGCGCATCGACGCTCTGACGGTAGGAGGAACGGGCTGAACACACATCGGGATTCCCCTCCGAGGAGGAGAATTTGTGCGAATCAGGATAAACGTGTGTTAGATTGTCACCTCGCATAGACAATACCGTTTCCGCGCGGAGCGTTTAAGAGACGCGCGGACGTTGCAATGGAAATCTTTGTTCTCGTCCTTCTGATTGTCATCAACGGCGTTTTCGCCATGTCGGAAATCGCGCTGGTCACTGCCCGGCGCGCAAAGCTCGCCAAACTGGCCGAGGAAGGGGATTTGGCGGCCAGGGTCGCGGTGAGCCTCGGGGAAAAACCGACCCGTTTCCTGTCGACCATCCAGATCGTCCTGACCTCTACCGGTATCCTGATCGGTGTCATGAGCGAAGCGGCGCTGTCCGCGCCGGTTGCCGCGTGGTTGCGTGAACTGGGCCTGGCGCAGCGTCCCAGCGAAGTCACGGCAACCACTTTCGTAGTGCTGCTCATCACTTACATCACCATCGTAATCGGCGAGTTGGTTCCCAAGCGTATCGGCCAGATCAACCCTGAAGGCATTGCCCGGCGGGTAGCTCGCCCGATGAATGCGTTGGCCATCATCTCGCGCCCTGCCGTGCTCATGTTGTCGTATTCGACCGCGCTCCTGCTGCGCCTGTTGGGGCTGCGTGACGAAAAATCGCCCGGCGTGACCGAGGAGGAAATCCACGCCCTGCTCGAAGAAGGCTCGGAAAGCGGCGTGATCGAGAAGAACGAACACGCGATGGTGCGTAACGTCTTCCGCCTCGATGACCGCCAGATCGGCTCATTGATGATCCCGCGTTCGGACATTGTCTGGCTGGACACTGAACGGCCTCTGGAAGAAAACCTCGCGCGCGTGGAGGAATCCGAGCATTCGCGTTTCCCGGTGTGCCGGGGAGGGCTCGAAGAAATCCTCGGCATCATCTCGTGCAAGCACCTCTTCAACCAGACGCTCAAGGGTGGCCGACCCGACATCGCCAGCCAGTTGCAAAGCCCCGTCTACGTGCCCGAGACGCTGACCGGTATGGAATTGCTCGAACAATTCCGTGCCTCCGGTTCACACATGGCCTTCGTGATCGACGAATACGGCGAAGTGCAGGGGCTGGTGGCGCTCCAGGACGTCATGGAAGCCGTAACCGGCGAGTTCCGCACAGATCGCCAGGAAGATGCCTGGGCCGTGCGCCGCGAGGATGGGTCATGGCTGCTCGACGGGCTTATCCCGTTGCCGGAACTCAAGGACTTGCTCGAATTGCGGGAAGTCCCCGAAGAGGACAAAGGTCGCTACCACACCCTGTCTGGCATGATCATGTGGCTGCTCGGCAGGCTGCCACGCACGGGCGACGTAATTGCCTGGGAAACCTGGCGGCTGGAAGTGATCGACCTCGACGGCAAACGCATCGACAAAGTACTGGCCAGCCGATCACTGAAACCAGCAATGGAAGAAGAGGGCGAAACGGCGGTCGGACTGCCCTGAGTCAGCGAACGCATCGAACCCCGGCTGCTTTTTTACATCTGCTCAGCCGCCATTACCTCAGCCCTTTTAATGACAGGGAAATGCAGATGAGCGCTCACTCAGTAAGCAATTGGTAGAGCGTCATCAACATGCCCGCCGTCGCACCCCAGATGAAGTAGCTGCCATAGGGCATGGCGTGGAAGCTGCGCATCTCGCCGCCGTTTATCCGGATGCTGTGCTGCCGGTGGTTGGCAGGATCGAGAAAATGCGCCAGCGGCACTTCAAACGCTTCGGCAACTTCAAAACCGTCCAGTTTCAGCTTGATCGGCGAGTGCAGAAGCCCTACCACGGGGGTGACGCGAAAGCCGGTTCCGGTCAGGTAGTCCGGCAACCGACCGATGAGTTCGACCCGTTCCGGAGCAAGGCCGATTTCTTCTTCTGCCTCGCGTACCGCAGTTTCTTCGGCAGAGGAATCGCCCTCTTCCATGCCGCCGCCGGGAAAGCTGATCTGCCCCGGATGATGGTGCAGATGATCGGTACGCCGGGTGAAGAGCACAGTGGGGCTGTTCTTCCGGTGCTCGTGAAGCACCAGCGGCACGAGCACCGCCGCCGGGCGGGGCTGGGCGCCACCCGCGCCGGGCCAGTCCCCGGCAGCGGCGTCAGGTTCGATCCGCGCTAACCGCTGCCGCAGTTTTCCCACGATTTCATGCGCTTCGCTCACATTCGCCCTTCGCTACAGTTTCTTCCTCAAACGCATCAGCTTGCCGTCGCGCCGCATTTCCATCTGTTCGAGGATATTCATCCCGAGCAACACCTGAGGCATGTCGGCCTGCATCACAACCGCGTCGATATTATCGAAACGCAACCCGCCTATCTTCAACGATTTCAGCGTCACCTGCCAAGTATCGACCAATCCGCCCGCAGTATGCGCCCGGCTCCTGTACCCGTCATCCAGGTCTAGCCCCAGACTCTGCGCGGTCGAATAACCGATGGCGATGAGCGACGCCCCCGTATCGACAAGAAAATGAACGCCGCGCCCATTGATTTCCCCGTCGATCAGGAAGTGTCCCGAAGCATCCGATTCGATGGAGATTTCCACGCCACGCGCCAGCACCTTCCGGGCTTGATCGCGGTCAAACGTGCCCACGCCAGCCTTGCCCGCATCGCCGCCCGTCTGCCGTACAACCCGTTCCCCCAGGCGCAGGGTTTGGCGTCGCCCCTCGAATTCGACCACTGCCGTATTGTCTTCGATCGAGAGCAGGCGTACCCCGTCCGGCGTGCTCTTCCCCACTGTCAGCAGTTGCGGCGGCCCATTATCGACGTTGATCACGGCACGGTTCCCCACGACCCCTGACAAGGCAAGCTCGGTCGCCTGCGCTCCCCCCGCCATCGCAATGGCGAGCAGCGCCAGCCCAGGCAAGATTTTTACTTGCTTCAGCATCCCCACACCCTTTGTCCGGATTCACTTTTACGGATGAACGCTATCGTTCCAAACGCCCTTGACGTCAGCCTGAAACGTCACAACACTCCCAACGTACATTCGGGCGTGAGAACTGATATGACTTTTTTCACAAAACGGGCATTGTCCGCGCGCTTTTCTCGCTCAAGCAGCCATCGGGCAGGCGGGTTCACTCTGATCGAAATGCTCATCGTGATCGCCATTGCCGCCATCCTCGCGGCCGTTGCGGTTCCCTCGTTCAGAACCATGAACCGCAACATGGCCGTTCGCGGCGCGGCCGACGAACTCGTCGCGGGCATCCAGTTTGCCCGTTCCGAAGCCATCCGTACCAATCAACCGGTCTTTCTGTCGCTCAATGGCCGTGACTGGCAGGTTTCCAACGGCGGTGGAGTGCTGCTGCGCACAGGCAGCTATTCCGAGCTGATAAACGCCCAGCCCGTAGTGTTACGGTTTGAATTTTCCCCGACCGGCACGACTACGTTGCCCGCAGGGGGATTCCCGGCGCCCATTATCCTGACGACCGCTGACATACCGCCCATTCAACGCCAGATATTGTTTCCGGCGCGCGCCGCTTCCCCCGTGATTCAAGCCAACTGATCCCCTTGATTCAGCCAGTTGCAGCTAAAGGCATCACGGATTTTGGGTCGGTAATTTGCCCGGACTCAGGCAAAAGTAACGGCTTTAAAAAAACGCCCCACTGTATCCTTCGAGTATCACTGGCCGCACATGCCGCCAGGCATCCGAATAAGAGCGTCTCATCCGATCTGCTCAAGGAGGCCGCATCATGAGAACCTCGTTTCCCCATAAATACTGGATACGCCTGTTCATAGGCGTCATGACATTGGCGTTCTCGCTTGGGCACGGTTTCTCGATGTCGGCATCTGCGGCCTCGGCGCTTCCCCAGGCCGGGGAGGATTCGGGCACGGAAACTCCTGCGCCTGAAACTCCACAGCCCCCGAAACCCAAGCCCCCCCGTCAAGCAAGCGAATATTGTTGATCGCCTCTGCGATCAATGGCTGTCGCGGCAAGCTGCCGCAGAACACGTTGATGAAGTTTGAGCTTCCCCTGAACGACCTCCCTTTTGAGGGGGGAAGAGGCATCCGCTGAAGGCGGATGACGGAAGGAGTCTGCCGAGGGAACCCTGACCGGAAGCCCAGAGAAAACTAAAAAAAGGAAAGATCATGAAGACTTCAATTCATTTTCGCCATTCTCCCCAACGATTGGCAATCCGCATCCGCCCCTTGGTTCAGGCCGTCGCAACGGCCATTGCGATCATTAGCCATCACGGAAGCGCACTGGCGCAAACGGTTAATTTTCCTCCCGTGCCGTTGACGGTTGCCACAGCCGTTCCGGCTAATTTGTTATATATCCACGACGATTCCAATTCAATGTACTGGTCGTATATGCCGGACGATATACATTGGCAAAGCACTGATACCTACAATAATTATGATTATGAGTTTTACAAAGTTCCACTTGAATTTTACAGATCACCTGACTTCAACAAGATGTACTTCAATCCCTTGGTTCAATATGTCCCACCGCCCGCACCTCCGGGTGTTGTGGTTATTGGAGCGAATGGTTCTCCCGTCACCGACGGAACCTTGGGTAACGCACAATTCAACAAAGCTTGGTATAACGGCTACGATTTGAAATACAGAAATAGCAATACAAACTATTTTTCAGACACCACAGGCACGGTTCCCATTACGGTCAACCTGGCCACGAGCTTTGTCCAGACCGACTACTCAAGCAGGATATTCGGCAAAGACTACTCTAGTGGTTACAATGGTTTTCCAATCAAGGGTAAGAATGTGGGAATGCCCTCAAGCTTTGGACACGTAAACTCTTGCTATTGGGAAAACTGGTATTCTGGAAATTGTGGTGCTGGAGAATTTCTTCCCATGAATCCCGAACCGGCTCATTACTACAGTTGCCCGACAAACGCTTGGGTGTCATACCCTAACCCTTCAGTAGCAGCCATTAACTTTAATCTTGGCCTGTGTACAAAACATATCATCACGAGTGAAACAGAAAAACAGAATTTCGCTAATTGGTATTCTTATTACCGTACACGCAATTACGCATCCAAAGCGGGGATTGCCAGAGCTTTCGAGAAGCTCGATCCCAGCGTTCGCATAGGCTGGGGACTCATCAACAAAAAAAGCCTTTCATCCGTAGACGGGAAGAAAGTTGACACTATCATGCAGGGCGTACAAGGATTCGATCAAGCGCGGAAAGCAAAGTTTCTTGATTGGTTATATAACATCCAACCGGGGGGCATGTACTCCAGCCTTTTCTCCAGCCAGATTCCCCTCAGTGAATCTGACCGAGGCGCTACACCGCTCAGGAGGTCGCTGGATAGTGCCGGGCGATACTACGACAGATCGGACAACTCAAGCCTGGGGCCTTGGGCAGACGATCCCGGCAAGCCGGGAACTGTCGCCACGGAAAAAGCCGCTGCATGCCGCAAGAGTTTTACCATTCTAATGACAGACGGTTACTGGAACGGTGCTTCCGCCTCCAGCCCAAAAGTCGTGAACACTAATGTGGACGGCAATGCCCCCTCTCCGTTCAAGGATAGTTATTCCAATACCTTGGCAGACATTGCTTGGTATTACTGGGATAACAAACTCCTGCCATCCTCAGTCGCCAACAAGGTTCCCAAGACCCCGGCTCCCGGAACGCTAGGCGCGGTTCCCCCGAAGTACCGGGATAATGCCGAATATCAGCACATGACGACCTTCACCATCGGCCTGGGGGTAGCGGGCAAAATCGATAAGGACACGGCTTTCAAGGCAATTTATGACTCTCCGGTTGAGACGATTACCTGGCCTAATCCCCTTCCCGACAGCAACTTTACTGAAAAGATCGACGATTTGCTGCACACCGCCGTAAATGGTCATGGGGATTTTTTCTCAGCCAGCAACCCCGACGAATTCCTTCAAGGCATGTCGTCCATCATCAATTCCGTCAACAGCGCGCAAAAAGCCTCCTCGGGAAACATCGACGCCAGTTCTTCCCAGATCGAGCCGGTCTCGACCGATGTTTACATCTACAAGACGCATTTCAAACCTGAAGACTGGAGGGGAGAACTCATTGCCCAGAAAATCAATCCGAAAACCGGGCTTGAAGAAGAAGTCTGGTTTGCCTCGGAACAGATGCCTTCGCCCACGGCGCGCAGGATATACACCCTCAACAGCAACAACGACGGCGTCCCCTTCACATGGGCCAACCTGAGCCCCACGCTTCAGGACGCCCTGAGGGGGCCGGGGCAACTGCTCGACGGCCAGAAAGTCCTCGACTTCATCAGGGGGAACAACGCGAATGAAGGCCCGAATCCCGGCCAGTTCCGCCCTCGTTACCGCAGCGACGCCAACCATGCCCCGCTCGGCGACAGCCCGCACAACTCGCCGCTCTACGTCAAATACAGCGAATCGGACAGGACGATTTTTCTGGGAGCCAACGACGGCATGCTGCATGCCTTTGACGCCGCCGACGGGACGGAGCAGTTCGCCTACATTCCGTCGGCGCTGGTTTCAAAGCTGGCCGAACTCACCAACGGGCACAATTTCTACGTAGATGGTGAAATCCTGATAACGACGCCAACCCAGACGCCGGATCAGTATCTTCTGGTCGGCGCGCTCGGACGCGGCGGCAAGGGGCTATACGGGTTGGATGTGAGCAACCCGGCGACTTTCCAGGGGAGCAATGTCAAGTGGGAACTCAATGGCCGCCAGACCTGCCCTGACCCCGACCCCAATTCGGCCTACCTGGGCAATATCATCGGTTCGCTGGCATACGCTGAGATCAACGGGCAACCAAGCGCCATCTTCGGTAATGGCTACAACAGTTGCAATGACAAGGCTGCCCTGGGCATAGTGAACATCGCCAACGGCAGCACGACTTTCATCAAGGCATCGGACGAACTCGGCAACGGCCTCGCCCCTCCCTCCATCAAGGAAGATGCAGCAACCCACGCGGTATCGGCCTATGCGGGCGATCTGCGCGGCAAGATGTGGAAATTCGGATTGATCCCGCAACTGTTCAGCGCGCCTCAAAAATTTTTCGACACGGGCACGCCCAATCGACCGATTACCGCGCGCGCCACGGCAGCGAGGCTCAACATTGCCACCGATGCCAAAAAAACTTTCGTTTTCTTCGGAACCGGACGCTATCTCAGCCTCTCTGACAGAAGCATCCCCCCGGTACAGCAAAACATATACGGACTGACCGACAATGATGGCCCTACCCTCTCGCACGATGACCTGCAAGAGCGCACTTTCAGTACAACGGGTTCCGTGGGCAGCGTTCCGGTGAAGTCCATCCTGCCACTCGCGGGTAGCCCCAGCGAAAACAACAAGAAAGGCTGGTATATTTCCCTGACCGAAAAAGGCGAGCGTGTCGTGAGCGCACCGGTCATCGTTCAAACCGCAAGAGGGGATGTCGTCCTATTCACCACGATCATCCCACCCGTCGACGGCGACCCCTGCGACCCGAAAGGTTCCGGCTGGCTCTATGCCATCAATGCCCAAACCGGCAGCGCACCGGACTTCGTCTTTCTCGACATCAATGGCGACGGAGAATTTGATGACAAAGACATGGACGATGGAAAAATTCCTTCAGCCATCAAAATTGGCGACCTGCTCGGCGGCATGCCTGGGCAAGTCAAGGTTGTCAACGGGCGAGTGATTGTCAGCGGCATGGATTCGGCAGGCCAGACCAGTCTCGAAATGAATCCTCCTCCAGCTCGGAACCGTGGCCGCCGTATATCCTGGCGCGAAATCATCAACTGAGGATCGTTCATGAACACGCAGAAGGGGTTCACGCTGTTGGAGCTGGTAATCGTTGTTGCGATCGTTGCCATCCTCGCCACTATCGCGATGCCAAGCTACCAGTCGTACATGATAAAAACCCGCCGGGCGGCGGCAGCAGCCTGTCTGCTGGAAATGTCACAGTCGCTGGAACGTTACTACACCGTGAACATGACCTACATGGGCGATCCCCTGCCAAATTTAGATCTACAGTGCAGCAATGATCTGGCAGGGTACTATGCCTTCGACATTCAGAATCTGGCCGCGCGCGCCTACCTTCTCAGAGCCGACCCCATAGGCGCGCAAGCCGACAGGGACCCCGCTTTGTGCAGAGCCCTCACCATCGATCAGGCCGGACAGAGAGGCGTCGAGGGAGAGGGAGCAGTCAACGTGTGCTGGAAGTAAATCCCTGCGCCGCCATCTTCCGCCGCAGGAACGCGATTTGCGTCTGCAGCGGCAGCGACTTGGGGCAAACATCCTGGCAGGCGAGCAGTGACATGCAGCCGAACACGCCGGTATCGTCGCCGATCAGCTCGTAAAAATCGTCATCCGTGCGGGCATCGCGCGGGTCGAGCCGGAAACGCGCAATCTTTCCGAAACCGACCGCGCCGACGAAATCCTTGCGCATCTGAGCGGTCCCACAGGCGGCAACACAGCAACCGCACTCGATGCAGCGCTCGAGTTCGTAGATTTGCTCGGCGACGTCGGGGTCCATGCGGTCCTCGATGCGGCAAATGTCGGCCTCGCCCTCCTTCGTGTGCAGCCAGGCTTGCAACCGCTCGCTCATGCCGCGCATCCATTTTCCGGTGTTGACCGAAAGGTCGCCGATCAGCTCAAAGAATGGCAGCGGCGCAAGCGTGATTTCATCGGGCAGGTCGCGGGTCAATGTGCGGCAAGCCAGTTGCGGGCGGCCATTGACCATTATCGCGGAACTGCCGCAAATACCGGCGCGGCAGACGAAATCGAATTGCAGGGTCGGGTCTTGATGTTCACGAATTTCGTTGAGGGCGATAAACAGCGTCATGCTGTCGGCCTCTTCAATCCGGTACTCCTGCATGCGCGGCGTCGAAGCGGGGTCTCTCGGATCGTAGCGCAGGACGCTGATGCGCAACAGCCGGTGCTGCCGGACATTTTGAGCAGTGTCGTTATCGATGGCGCTCATTGCACGGCCTCCAGCGGTTCATCGAGTCGTTCGTTGCGGCCCGCGAGCGAAGCGGGTAATTCTCCAACATAAGGCATGAGGGCTTCCTGGACGGCAAAGCGATCCTGGCCTTCCATCTGGCTGCGGATAGCTTCTATTTCCTGCTGGCGGCGCGGGGTATCCGGATGTTCGATGTAGTCCTTCGCGCCGTAACCGCGCCAGCCCGGCGGCAGTTCCATCCTCATGACATCGAGCGGCTCATACTCGAAACGCGGCAGGGTGGCCGCCTCATCCGGCCAAAAGGCCAGTGTGCGTTTGAGCCATTCCTTGTCGTTGCGCCGGGGAAAATCCTCGCGGAAATGCGCGCCCCGGCTCTCGGTACGCAAGTAAGCGCCCTGCGCGACGGCAAGCGCCAGTTTGAGCATGCGCCGGACCCGATAGGCCGCCACCAGTTCGGGATTGGCCGCGCGCGACTTGCCGGAAACGCCGATTTTGGCGCTCCGCTCCCGCAAGCGTTGCAGATGCTCGACCCCGGCGAGCAGCGCGTCGCCCTGCCGGAAAATGCCGACGTGATCGGTCATGACGTGCTGCATCTCGGTGTAAATCTTGAACGCGTTTTCGTGCCCGCCCCCATCGAGGAGCTTTGCCAGCTTCGCCTCCTCGCGCTGCACGAATTCGCGCGCGAGCGTGAGCGGGAACGGCGCGCCGTTTTCCGGTTTGTCGCAAAAATCGGCGATGGATTCTCCGACGATCATGCCCGCGACCACGGTTTCGGCCACGGAATTGCCGCCAAGCCGGTTGAAACCGTGCAAATCCCAGCAAGCCGCCTCGCCCGCCGCGAACAGTCCCTTAAGCCAGGGCGACTGGCCGGTATGGTCGGTACGCACGCCGCCCATCGTATAGTGCTGCGTCGGGCGCACAGGAATCCACTTCTCGGCGGGGTCGATGCCGAGGAAGTACTGGCAGATTTCTTTCACTTCGCGCAGGTTGTGTTCGATGTGCTGGCGACCCAACAAGGTGATGTCCAGCCACAGGTGCGGCCCGAAACGCGAAGACACGCCCTTGCCGCTACGGATGTGTTCTTCCATGCGGCGGGAAACGACATCGCGCGAGGCGAGTTCCTTCTTTTCCGGCTCGTAATGCGGCATGAAACGTTCGCCGTTCACGTCCCGCAACAGGCCGCCGTCTCCCCGGCAACCCTCGGTGACAAGGATGCCAGACGGAACGATACCGGTCGGATGGAACTGCACGGCCTCCATATTGCCCAGGGGCGCGACGCCGGTCTCAAACGCCAGCCCGTGACCCATGCCCTCGCAGATCACCGCGCTGGTCGTAGCGCTGTAGAGCCGCCCCGCGCCACCGGCGGCAATCGCCGTGGCCTTGGCAAGATAGGCGACGAGTTCCCCGGTGATGAGGTTACGCACCACCGCGCCGTAACAACGCCCCCCATCGTGAATCAGCGCCAGCGCCTCGGTACGCTCATGCACCTCGACGCCGTGGCAAATCGCCTGATTGCTGGTAGTAAACAGCATGGCATGCCCGGTTCCGTCCGCCGCGTAGCAGGTGCGCCATTTCTTGGTTCCACCGAAGTCGCGCTGCGCAATCAGGCCGTGCGCCTCCGTGCGTTCGGTGAGGGTCACTTTCTGTTCGTTGATGATGACCTTGTGCTCACCGCCACGCACCCGGCTCCAGGGCGTCCCCCAGGCCGCGAGTTCGCGCACCGCTTTGGGGGCAGTGTTGACGAACATGCGCGCGACGACCTGATCCGCGCCCCAGTCGCTGCCGCGCACCGTATCTTCAAAGTGCACGTCCTCATTGTCGCCCGTGCCTTTGG
>WRJU01000222.1 GCA_009778425.1 Pseudomonadota bacterium | reverse complement strand
CTCGCCAACGAACAGGGGGGCATCCCTTATTACCTGGCGCGCGTGTCCGTCACCGAAGAAGGCATGAAAAAGCTCGGAAAACGTCAATTGCAGGCAGGCATGCCGGTGGAAGTCGTCGTCATCACCGGAGAGCGTTCAATGCTGACCTACCTCCTGCATCCCCTGTTGAAACGAATGGCGTCATCCATGAAAGAAGAGTGAGGCATCTCAAATGAAAACGAATATTTCCCTGTTGGCTGCCGCGCTCGTAGGCGCTGGAATACTGGCCGCTTCCCCGCCCGCGCGGGCCGATAACCTGTTGAGCCTCTACCGCGAGGCCGTGCAGGCCGATGCCGCTTATCTTGCCGTGCAAGCCGATACGAAGGCCAGCCGTGAGATGCAGCCTCAGGCGCTGGCGCAGTTGTTACCCAGGGTCTCATATAGCGGCACCCGTTACAAGAACACGGTGAGCAGGCCGGACTATAAAGTAAAAGAGACGGTTGGCGGTGTCACATACGAGACCAAAATTCCTATTCCCAACGAAAATTACACAACCCACACCTATGCCCTGGGGCTGACCCAGCCCCTGTTTCGTGCCGCTTCCTTTGCGGCCTGGAGACAGTCAAAGGCGCTGGTGGAGGGAGCCGATGCTGACCTGCTCTGGGCCGAGCAGCAAGTTGGTATGCGGCTGGGTTCAGCGTATTTCGATGTTTTGCTCGCCGAAGCGAATCTGGAAGTCACCAAGGCGCAGCGCGATGCCTATCTTACGCAACTGGACTATGCCCAGAGGGCTTTTCAGACCGGCGCTGGCACACGTACCGACATCGACGAGGCTCGTTCGCAACTCGACCTGGCGGCAGCCCAGACCATCGAACAGCACTATCAACTGAATTACGCGCGCGACGCGCTCAAGGCCATCATCGACCGGCCATTGACTCCGCTGGCTCGCCTGAATCCTGAGCGTATGCAGCTCGCCCGCCCCGATCCCGACAGCCTCGAAGACTGGATACGGAAAGCGGAAGAGGTCAACCCCCGACTGATTGCCCTGCGCGCTTTGGTTCAGGCAGCCAATTTACAGGTCAAAAGGGCGCTTTCCGGCCACCTGCCCACGCTTGATTTTGTCGCCCAACATGTGAGCGTTGGCAGCGAGTATATTGATACGAAGTACACAGGCGAAAGAGATAAATATAAAGACAAGGTGTACGGATTGCGCTTCGATATGCCGCTTTTCTCCGGAGGGGAGACTGCATCCCAGGTGCGGCAAGCCAGGGCCGAGCTGGACAAGGCGCAGCAGCAGTTGGAAGAGGGGCGGCGCCAGATAGGTTTGATGGTCAGGAAAGAGTTTGATGGCGTCGCGCAGGGCGTGAGTTGGGTGCGCGCCTACGAGCAGGCGGTAAAATCTGCCGAACAGGCGCTGGCCTCTACCCGCAAGGGTTTCTCGGGCGGGGTGCGTACCACGCTGGACATCCTCATCTCCGAGCAGAATCTCGCCACTGCCAGGCGCGACCTCAATCGCGGCCGCTGCCAATACGTGCTCTCGCGCCTGCAACTCCTTGCCCTGGTGGGAGAACTCAACGAAGCGGAAGTTGCCCGGTTCAACGGCTGGCTGGAGGAGCGGGCGCAATAGTTCCTGGCAATCGGGTACATATATCTCCATGAGCATATCCATTGATTTGCTCATGGGGTGGAAAAAGCACGAAAGCTGGAGAAGTGATGCTGTAAAATGGGATATTGATTCTTACTATGCAGTATCCAAGTGCCTTTTTGTCGTTTCTGGTTCAGAAATTCACGTCCCCACGCGCTCCCTCAAAGCGTGTTGCCTACACTTTTCGCGGTCTGCCTGGCGGCGAATCAGCCGGGGTTTTCCCTGCTTCTGGCTTTTCTTGCAATCATTGGGGTGATCGTCGGAAATATGTCAGCGAATTTGTTCGATGACTATTTCGATTACAAAGCGCATCATGCCCATTACCGTAATGTCCTGCATCGTGATGGCTTTCGCGCCCGTATCGGTAAATGTGACTACCTGACTTCCGGTCAGGCGACGGTCGGGCAATTACTCGGTATCTCGCTTGCGCTCATGGGGATAGCTTTCCTGATTGGCGGAATCATTTTTTATTTCCGGGGCGTGGTGATTCTCTATATCGCGCTCATCACTGCCGTACTGGCAATTTTCTATTCCGGCCCTCCCTTGCGCCTCAGTTATCACGGATTGGGTGAATTGGTCATAGGCGTCATTTTTGGCCCATTGAACATGATCGGCACTTATTACGCGGCCTGTGGAACCATAGACCAGACGCTCATTTTCATTTCCATCCCGGTTGGTTTTTTGGTGATGAACATCATCTACGTGCATTCCATGCTCGATGTCGTCGCGGACAAAAAAACGGGCAAGCACACATTGGCGGTATTTCTGAACCGCCCTCCGGTTATGCTTGCCGTCCTCTTTTTCATTCTTTTTCTTCCATTTATCATCATCGGATACGGCATCTGGCAAGGCAGTTTGTCGGTTTCACATGTGGCCCTGATACTGACCTTGCCGATGGCGGTGGGGCTTTTCCGCATGATGGCGGTTTTCTATAAAAATCCGGAACAAAAATTCGAGCCGAAACCCTGGATGGGCTTTATGCGCAAATGGCAACAGGTCGAGGGCATCGGTACCGGCTGGTTCATGATTCGTTGGTTTTTGGCAAGAAACCTGCTCGTTTCAGTTTGCCTGATCGGCATGGTTTTGAGTTTCATTAGATGAAACCATGCTCATGAAACCGTTCATTTATTTGCCGCTATGGTTTTTCAAAACCCGCGTACTGGGAAAAAAAATCCCTCTGCAATCGGTCGTTTTTATTAGCGATAAATGCAATCTGAAATGCCAGCATTGCACGATTTACGCAAAAAAAGACGCCATAATAAAAACCTTCGCCGAAGTTCAGTCCGACCTCGAATATTGCTATCAACAGGGTTCGCGCTTTGTCGATCTGGAAGGCGGGGAGCCGACGCTATGGCGCGACGGCAAGCATGACCTGAACAGTATCATCCGTCTGGCGAGACGAATCGGCTTTTATTCGGTGACGGTGACAACCAATGCCGCCCGCCCGTTCGCGGGGCTTGAAGCGGATTCCATCTGGGTGAGCATGGACGGTGTTGGCGCTGCCCACGACGCCATCCGGGGCGAAGGCATGTTTGAGCGGCTCGTCCGACACATCGAAGGCTGTGGGCGTTCCCGTGTCAGCGTGAACATGGTGGTCAACACCCTGAACCATTCCTCGGTGGATGAAGCCATCCAATTCGCCAGCGAGCATCCGAACATCGAGTCCATCGCCATCAACCTGCACACGCCGTTTCCCGGCACGGAGGCGCTCGAACTGAGTGAGACCACGCGGCATGCCGTGCTCGACAAAGTTATCGCCTACAAGAAAAAAGGCTACCCGATCATGAATTCCGTGGCGGGGCTCAAACTCATGCAAAAGCGCGACTTCAGGACATATTGCTGGATGGCGAATTTCGTCATGCCCGATGGCAGTCGGCTTCCCGAGTGCCAAGGCAAGGAAGCAGGGCTGTGCGGGCGTTGTGGTTTCTGCATGGCAGGCGAGATGGCAAGCGTGATGGCGATGAAGCTGGAAACGCTCCTCGCGGGACTCAAACTACGGGTTACGGGGTAATTTCCCCCTCCATTCTTTTCCCTCTCCCGGCGCTACGCGTCCCCTTCTCCCACAAGTGGGAGAAGGATGACTGCCGCCGCCAACACTCCCCTCTCCCCTCGCGGGAGAGGGGCAGGGGGAGAGGGGGATGCCGTCACAATCTTATTTTTTGCCCTTGGCTCCTCCGCCCTTGGCCGCAGTTGCCGGAGCGGCAGTTGCCGTTCCTACCGTTATTTGTGGCTTCAGGGCCATCAATGATTTTTCTCCAATTCCCGGAACCTTGACCAGATCATCGGCGGTGGCAAACGGTCCGTTAGCCTTGCGGTACTCGATGATGGCATTGGCCTTGGAAGGGCCGATGCCGTTGATCTGTTGCAGGGTTGCCGCGTCGGCAGTGTTGATGTTGACCGGCTCCAGCGCCATTGCGGCCAATGGAGACAAGGCCAGTGACAGAAGCAGGGAACGCAGGAAACGACGCATGACGGTACTCCTTGATGGTTGAAGGAGTACGTAAAATAAATATCTCTTAAGGATATGTCAACAGTATTTATTCATACGAATGGCGTATCGTTGTTTGCCCGTTCATTCGTTGCCGAACTTTGCTGGCAGCCAGCCGCGTTCGACCGAATCCTGCAAGCACCAGGCCGGGGTGGTTTCGGTCTTGTAACTCCAGAAAAACCAGCCGAGGAGTTTTTCAAAGGCCAAAAGTTGCGCCGCCGCGTAACCCCGGTTGGCGACATCCTGCTGGAAAGCGTCCATGCGTTCGAGCGCGTGGTTGTACGGCCCTTCGGCCCATAAGGAGACGACCTTGAGATCGAGCCCCAGGCTCCATTCGCCGCAAATCGCGGGCAAACCGAGGGCCGCGTTGATCGAGTCCGCCTCGTCGCGCCACTCCCCGCTCGCCTTGTGGATGTGCTCGAAGATGTCGGAGTCGATGTCGCGGCGCTCGAAACACTGGTAGCGGTGGTAGTCGAAAATCACGTTCTGCCAGACGGGCGGCTGCATGAAGCCGAGGAATTCGCGGTAAGAGCGGAAACCGTCGTGAAAGACCACCGCCACGCGCTCAGGCGGGCAATGTTTGCGGATGCGCTCATAGGCGGCGAGGCAATACCGTTTCAGGTAATCGGTGGGTACGTCCCATCGCGGTTCGTTCAGTACCTCGATGGCAAAGAGCGCCGGATGCGCGCGATAACGTTCCGCCAGACGTTCGAGTACTGCGAGCGAGTGTTCCAGATACTCTTCCTTCGTGTGCCATTCCACCACGTCCTTGATGCCGCCGTTATCGAAGCCGTTCTGGCAGCCGGGCGCGGCGTGCAGGTCGATCATCACCTTGAGCCCGAGCCTTGCCGCCCAATCCAGGGCGCGGTCGAGTACGTCGATGCCGCCGGTGACAAAGGGGTGGGGGTTGGCTCCATACTTGGGGTGGTACGGGTAATCGGGGCCGAAAATCCAGTGCCCGACAGGGATGCGCACCGCGTTCAGCCCATGTTCGGCGATCCAGGCGAAATCTTCATAAGTAATGAAGTTCTCCCAGTGCGTGCGCAATTTCCCGCTCGCGGCGCTGCCGAGTTCGGCGCACCAGGTCGTCTCGTCGGTGGCTTCCAACCCCGCGAAGAGGCTTGGTTTCATCCACTTTTCGAGCAGCAGCCAGTTCCCGAGATTGACGCCGCGCAGTTTGTTCATTCTGGTTTCCCTCCATTTATCTTTCATGCGATGCCTCATGGCAAGCATGAGGCGGTATGATTCGCCGAATCATGCGCCACTTTTTCGCTTTCGTTTTCGTCTTTCTTTACAGTTTCGCATTCGATGCGCCCGCCTCCAACCTGCCTGACCTGGGCGATGTGGTGGGCGTCGAAGATTTGTCGCTGGCGCAGGAAAACAAACTTGGCGAAGAGATCATGCGTGAGGTGCGCAAGGACCCCGCCTGGCTCGACGACCCCGAGGTTGAGGAATACATCAATCGCCTGGGGCGGCGGCTGGTGGAGGCAGGCCCGGATCCTGGCCGCGCGTTTGAATTTTTCGTGGTCAAGGATGCCATGCTCAACGCCTTTGCCCTGCCGGGCGGCTATATCGGCATACATACCGGGCTGATCCTTGCGGCGCAATCGGAATCGGAGCTGGCCGGGGTAATCGGGCATGAGATCGGGCATATCACGCAGCGGCATGTCGCGCAGTTCATCGGTAAACAAAAACAGATGACGATGGTGGTACTGGCTTCCATATTGGCGGCGATTGCGGCCGGCAATTCGCGGGTGGGCGAGGCGGCAGTGGCCGCCGGGGCTGGCGGGACGAGTCAGGCGCAATTGGCCTATTCGCGCGATTTTGAACGCGAGGCCGACCGGCTCGGCTTGCAAACGCTGGAAGCGGCAGGGTTCGACGTGCGCGGGATGGCGGGGTTTTTCGAGCGCCTGCAACGCTCTTCCCGCCCGTATGAAAGCAATGCCCCGGCTTATTTGCGTACGCATCCGCTGACGACCGAGCGTATCGCCGACATGGAAAACCGGGTCATGAGCATGCGTTATCGCCAGGTGCCCGATTCGCCGGATTTCAATTACGTGCGCGCCCGGTTGCGCGTGCAATCGCTACCGGCTCCTGAGGCGGCACGGACGTTCGAGGGACTGGTCGCGGCTAGTCCGGACGATGCTGCGTTGCGTTACGGGCTGGCGCTTGCGCAATTTCAGCTTGGGCATCTGGAGGAGGCCGCGCATACGCTCGATGAATTGCGCCGCCGCGCCAAGCCTTCGCCTTTCATTGCCATCCTTTCCGGCGAGGTGGCGACGGCCCGCCGTGATACCAACGCGGCGATCAATACGCTGACCGCCGCGAACAAGGCTTTCCCGGAAAGCATGAGTGTGGTTTACGCCCTGGCCAATGCTCAAATTGCGGGCGGGCGGGCGCAGGACGCGGAACGCGGGATGCGCCGCGCGCTCGCCCGCCGCAGCGGCGATGTCCGCCTGTGGGAGCTGCTTGCGCGCGCCAACGCGGCCTTGGGCAAGCGCACGGCGCAACATCGCGCCCAGGCCGAGGTTTATGTTTTATACGGTACTTACCGTGCCGCAGTTGAACAACTGGAATTGGCGCGCCGCGCCGGGGACGGGGATTTTTACGAGTTGTCCGCAGTCGATGCCCGCCTGCGTGAAATCCGCAACCGCGCGGATGAGGAAAGGCGGTCGGAACAACGAAGCGGCGGACGCTGACGACGGAGAAGAGAATGGAGTTTGACAAGGAAGTCGATGCGCGTGGGCTGAATTGCCCACTGCCGGTTCTGAGGCTCAAAAAGGCGCTGTCCGAGGTATCCGCCAGACGGATCGTGCGCGTACTCGCTACCGATCCTTCTTCGGTCAAGGACTTTGAAGCCTTTACCCGTCAGACCGGGCACGAGTTGCTACAGCAAACAGAGATGCCGGACAGCACATACGAGTTTTTCATCCGGCACAAGTAAGAAGGGTCAAGGGGCCGGGGCTTCAGGGGCTCCTTCCCTGACCGGCAGGGGTTCGGCTGCCGTCCCCGGTTGATGCGCCGCATCGGCTCCGGCAATGGCCCAACTCACCAGTTCGGCGGAAAGCCTGTCGGCGGCTCGGCCAAAGGCGGCGACCACGGCGGGGATCGTGCCGTCGGCGGCGGCTTCCCGCGCTTCAAACGCGCGGCTGGCGACGATGCGGCGGCTGGCAGTGTCGATCAGGCGGGTATCGAGCTTGATCACGACCTCCGGAGAGTCGTCGCCCTGCCGGTATTCACTGTGAAAAGCGCCGAGTTCGCTGCTGATTTCATAGTCGGCAAAAGTGCGCATCTCTTCGATGGACAGGGCGCTCACGCGCCCATCCGCCCTGAAAGCATCGAACAGGCGGCTGCGCATCAGGAGCGCGGCAGGTTCATGCCAGTTCGCGCCTTTATAGACGCTCACCCGGTTCGGCTCCGGGATGACGAGGATGCGCTGTCCGAGCAATTGCCCATTTGAGTCCGGGCGGGCGATGCGCAGCGACCAGGGGCGCAAGGCTCGGTCGGCACGAACCGGGTTGCTGGCCGAGATGGGCAGCAGGTAGATGTCTACGGGTTCCGGCGCGGGCAGGATCGTACAGGCCGCAAACGGCAAGGCACTGAGCGCGTAAAGGCGAAGGATACGAAAAGCGCGGAGAGTGGCGCGGAAAACGCGGTCGAAAATCATGGCTTGAACTCCCTTGCGGGTTCCCGGCCAAGGAGGTAGTCGGCAGGGCGCTCTTCGAGGCGGCGGACGATCATGCGCAGGGACGTGAGAGTCGCGCGCAGTTCGGTGACGGCAGGGCCGAGTTCGGAAAGGGACTTGAAACCCGAGTCGAGCGGGGCGCGATTGTCGGCGAGCAATTTATCGAGGGTCTGCGTGGTGTGTTCGAGTGCTGCCATCGATCGTTGTGCGCTGTCGAACGCGCTTTTCCCCTGCCCGTCGATCAGGCGGTTGGCGTTTTGCATCAATTGCGAGGCTTCGGCGAATACCGTATTGGCTTGCGCGCTGGCGCTGTAAAGCTGGGTCAATGTCTGGCGCAACTCTTCGCGCCCGCTGGCGAGCGAGTTTGTGGCAAGTTCGAGGTTGTTCAGTATGTGCTCGATCTGGGTGAGGTTGCGTTCGGAGAGTAGTGCCTGCATGTGCGCCAAGACATCATTGGCGTTGGAAACGACGTCTTCGCTGCCATCGAGCAATTTGCCCAATGAAGAGGTTTCCGTGGGGATGACCGGGATTTCGCCGGGGCGTGGCTTCAAGGGTTTGCCACTGCCTTCGGTGAGGCGGATTGTCGATAAGCCGGTAATGCTCGTCGTATGCAGCCGCGCGCGGGTATCGGCATAAATCGGCGCATTGGCATCGACGCGGACGCGGGCGCGTACCTGGCGCGGGTTGGCAGGATCGAGCTGCAAATCGTCAACCGTGCCGATCCGGATGCCCTTGAATTCCACCGTGCTGCCTTTCGAGAGCCCAGAGACGGCTTCGTCGAACAGCACATCGTAAGTTTCGTAATGGCCTTCGTTGAAGCCCGATCCCATCCACAGGGCGAAGGCGAGTGCCGCCCCTGTCATGAAAACGGTAAAAAGGCCGATCAACAGGTGATGCGCGCGGGTTTCCATGCTGAAGCCCTCTCTTTTTATGGCCTGCGCTCATGCGCCGCTTGCGCGGCGCGGCCACGCGGGCCGTGGAAATATTCCCGTATCCATGTGTCGTCGATGGCGGCGACCGCCTCCAGCCGATCATTGGCCAGTATGCGCCTGTCCGCCAGCACCGCGATCCGGTCGGCAATGGCGTAGAGTGTATCCAGATCGTGCGTGACCAGGAAAACGGTCAGCCCCAAAGCGCCGCGCAGGGTCAGGATCAATTGGTCGAACGCCGCCGCGCCGACGGGGTCCAGCCCTGCGGTGGGTTCATCGAGAAAAAGAATATCCGGGTCGAGCGCCAGGGCGCGGGCGAGCGCCGCGCGCTTTATCATGCCGCCCGAAAGTTCCAGGGGCAATTTGCCGCCCGCCTCAGTCGGCAGCCCCGCCAGCGCGATCTTGAGCGCGGCCAGCCGCGTGGCCTCGGCGACGGGCAGGCGGGCATGTTCGATCAAGGGCAGGGCGACGTTTTCCAGCACCGTGAGCGAAGAGAAAAGCGCCCCCTGCTGGAACAGGACCCCGACGCGCCGCGCCAGCCCGGCGTTGCCCTGCGTTTCGGGCGCGTACACATCCTGTCCGAACAAACGCACCGAACCGGCGCTGGGGCGGTTCAGGCCGACGAGCGTGCGCAGCAGCACCGACTTGCCCGTGCCTGAGCCGCCGACCACGGCGAGCACTTCGCCGCGCAGCACGTCCAGATCGAGCCCTTCATGTACCGTCTGCGCGCCGAAGCAATTACGCACCCCGCGCGCCTGCGCGACGATTCCGGACGGCCCGTCTGCCCATGCCGTACTCACCAGCCCATCTCCATGCAGAACAGGGCCGCGATGGCATCGACCACGATGACCGTGAAAATCGACTGCACCACCGCCGAAGTCGTGTGTTCGCCAACCGACTGCGCGCTGCCGCTCACCCGGAAGCCTTCCAGGCATCCGATGGAGGCGATCAGGAAAGCGAATACCGGCGCTTTTCCGATACCGACAAAAAAATGCCTCGGCTCGATGTCAGTGGTAAACAGCGAAAGGAACATCCCTGGCGAAATATCCAGGCGCAACGCGCAGACGACCATGCCTCCCGCAATGCCGCAGATCATTGCGATGAACGCAAGAATCGGCAGGGCCAGCATCATTGCCAGCACCCGTGGGAGCACCAGCCATTCCACCGGGTCGAGGCCGAGCACACGAATCGCGTCGATTTCCTCATTGGCGCGCATCGAGCCAATCTGAGCCGCGAAGGCGCTGGACGTTCGTCCGGCAACCAGAATGGCCGCGAGGAATACCCCGAATTCCCGCAGGAAAGAATACGAGACCAGACTGACCGTGTAGATCGTTGCCCCGAACTCTGCCAGCACCGTCGCGCCGAGAAAGGTGATTACCGCGCCGATGAGAAAAGTCAGCAAGGCCACAATGGGCACGGCATCGAAGCCGATCCGCTCCAACTGGGCGATGGTGGCCGCCACACGCCAACGTCGGGGCCGCCAGGCCGTATGCGCCAGTTTTTCGAGTGTAAGCCCGATGAAACCGAGCAGACCCACCATGTGATTCCAGAATACGGATGCTGCTTTGCCGATGCGTATGAGCAGGTCGCCGAAACGGTATCCCCTGGTGAGCGGTTCGATGGGTACGGTGGGCGTAGAGGCCACCGTTTCCAGCAACATGCGCCGTTCCGGCGTGAGCGCGGCGTCAATGAGCGCACTCCTCAGCCCTTCTACCCCGACAAGCTCGCACAACAGGCGCGCCCCGGCGGTATCCAGCGCCGTGAGGGCGGAGAAGTCGATTTTCACTCCCGGCCTGATCCGTCCGCGCAGGTCGGCAATCCGTGGCGCGAGCGCCAGGTAATGAGAAAGCGTCCACGCGCCGCTGATACACAGCCTGGGGACGCTTCCTCCATCATGCAGCTCGAAGCGGGCATCGTCGGAAGCGTTCATCGCGACGAGCATACATGAGCGTAGTCAGATAATCGAACGGCCTGTACAGGTATTGTCAGGTTTACGAGTTGCCTTTGCCGGAGAAGCTCTTGGCGGTTTGCGTCATTTTCCAGGTACGGAACCCGCCGTTCAGATTGCGCGCCGAGTATCCCCGCTGCTGTAACTGGCGCTGCCCGACATAGCCGCGCAATCCAACCTGGCAATACACGATTACTGGCGCGTCTTTGGGAAGCTGTGTTTGCGCGCGCAGTTGCGGCAGCGGCAGATTTTCTGCTCCGGGAATCTGGCCCTGGCGCAATTCTTCGGGTTGACGAAGGTCGATCAAGGCCGCGCCAGCCGATATTGCGGCATCCAGTTCTTCCAGGTCGATAAGCGAAGAAAGTCCGGCGATAAGGTTCTGAGCCGCCATTCCGGCGATGTTGACCGGGTCTTTGGCTGCCCCATAGGGCGGCGCGTAACTCAGTTCCATCTCGGCCAGATCATCGACGGTCATTTGCGCCTGAATGGCGGTCGCCAGCACATCGAGCCGTTTATCCACGCCGCTCTCACCGACAGCTTGTGCGCCGAGTACGCGCCCGGAATCGCCATCAAACAGCAGCTTGAGGCTGATCTGTTTTGCGCCGGGGTAATAACCGGCATGGTCGGCAGCATGGATATAGATTTTGCGATACGGGATGTTTGCCGCTTTGAGCGCTTTCTCGTTCAAACCTGTAGCGCCTGCCGTCATCTCGAACAGTTTGCAGATGGCCGTTCCCTGTGAGCCCCGATACGTCGCCTGTTTGCCGAAGATGACATCGGCTGCGATCCGCCCTTGCCGATTGGCCGGACCGGCCAAAGGCAGGATAACGGGATGGCCGCTGACGACATGCCTGACCTGTACTGCGTCGCCGACCGCGTAAATGGCCGGATCGGAAGTCTGCTGCTGCGCGTTCACGGCAATCGCGCCGCCGACACCCAATGTCAGTCCGGCGTCCTGGGCCAGTTTGTTTTCCGGGCGGACCCCTATGGCCAATACCACCAGATCGGTTTCGATCCGGGCGCCGGAAGAGAGCGTCAACTGCAACTGCGGATTCGGCTCAATAGCCGCCAGACCGTCCCCAATGTGCAATTTCACCTGCTGCCTTTGCAGCGCCTCAAGCAAGGGAGCGGTCATTTCCGCGTCCAGCGGTGCCATTATCTGCGGGTCGCGTTCGATCAAGGTGACTTCCAGACCCCTGTGCCGCAATGCCTCGATCATTTCCAGGCCGATGAAACCTGCGCCGACGACACACACCCGGCGTACCTGGGCGTCAAGTGCCGCCATTATCTGATCCATGTCGGGGATATTGCGTAGTGTCAGCACGCGCGGATCGTCGATACCCGGAAGCGGCGGGCGTATCGGCGCAGCGCCGGGAGCGAGGAGCAACGTATCGTAATGCTCGACGTACTCCCGTTCAGCGCAAAGATCCCGCACCGTCACGGTTTTCGCCGCTCGGTCGATTGATATGACCTCATGCTGTGTACGCGAGTCGATATTGAAACGGGCGCGCAGGGACTCCGGCGTATGCAGCAGCAGTGCGTTACGGCTCTCAATTTCGCCGCTAATGTGATAAGGCAGGCCGCAGTTGGCAAAAGACACAAAAGGGCCGCGTTCCAGCATGACGATTTCTGCGGTTTCGCTTAAGCGCCTTGCCCGTGCCGCAGCCGATGCGCCACCGGCGACGCCGCCTACGATTACCAGTTTCTTGGTCATGATCTTGTCTCCTATGACGATTTTTGCGTGAAATGATGTAACTGCATGCCGACCAGCATCGCAACGACAAAAACGATTGCCTGCGGAATTCCCATTGCCAGTGTGACCAGTGCCGGACCGGGGCAGACGCCGGCCAGTCCCCAACCAATACCGAACAGCGCGCTGCCGATGATCAGCTTGCGGTCGATCACGGTTGCTGTGGGCAACTGCATTGGCTGTTCCAATAGTGAATGTGTCCGGCGTTTGGCGATGGCAAACCCGAAGAATCCAATGGCGATGGCCCCGGCCATGACCATTGCCAAAGAAGGGTCCCAATGTCCGGCCAAATCCAGGAACCCCTGTACTTTTTCAGGGTTTGCCATTCCGGAAAGAAGCAAACCGAATCCGAAAATCACGCCTGCCAGGGCTGCGGTAAAAAGTGGCATCTCACCCTCCGATCAAGTGACGGGCAAGGTATACCGTAATAAACCCCGTTCCCATGAAAACCAGTGTCGCCACCAACGAACGCTTCGACAAACGCGACAGGCCGCAGACGCCATGCCCGCTGGTGCACCCAGACCCCAACCGGCTGCCCAGACCAACCATGAACCCGGCAACCAGATAAACCGGCCAGCGCAGATCAAACTGCGCGGCGGGCAACGCAGAGAAGAGGCGGAACAGATAAGGCGACAGCAACAGCCCCACGACAAACGCCCAACGCCACGCCCCCTGCCTGATATTGAACAGCTTACC
>WRJU01000221.1 GCA_009778425.1 Pseudomonadota bacterium | reverse complement strand
CAGGCGGACATGGATCGCGGCCTGACCGGATTCGATGACGGCTTTTTCGATCATGTCATCATGAGCCTGTCGCTCCAGGCCATGCACAATACGCAGGGCATCCTCGCCGAAATGCTGCGGGTCGGGCGCGAGGCGGTGGTGAGTTTCCCGAACTTCGGTTACTGGCGGCATCGCCAGAGCATCCTCAATGGCCGCATGCCAGTCTCCAGGAGTCTGCCGCACCAATGGTTCGATACGCCGAACGTCCGCTTCTTCACGATCAGCGATTTCGAGGCGCTGTGCGCACAGTCCGGCATCGCCATCCATAAGCGGCTGGCGTTCGATGAAGGCAAGGTGATTGTCGACGACCCGAATTTTCTCGCCAGCGTGGCGGTGTACCGGCTTGGCCGGGATTGAGTGTGGGTCATGGTGTTGTGGGGCGGCATCCTGCCGCCCGATGGACTACCCGACCCGTTCATTGCGGCATGCCTTGCGGGCGGCAAAATGCCGCCCCTACGAATTAAATTTCAAACTGTGACACGACCTGAGCGCGCCTTATCTTGACAAACAAGGCTTTGATTGGTCTAATGAAAAATTAGCCATTTTATAGGCGATCAAGGATTATGAAACGCACTTATCAACCTTCCGTCGTCCGTCGCAAGCGTACACACGGCTTTCGCGTCCGCATGAAGACTCGTGGGGGTCGCGCAGTCATTCGCGCCCGTCGTGCCAAGGGGCGTCATCGCCTTGCCGTTTGAGGTCATGGTTCCTGCTTGGCACGGGCAGGGATTCTGCCGTGTTTACAGATTGCTGAAAACGGATGAATTTTCATCCGTTTTTGCTTTTCGGCGTTCGTTGCGTGGCCGTTTCTATACGCTCTACTATCGGCCAAACGAACTGGCTGGCGCCCGCTTGGGCGTGACGGTGGCCAAGAAACTGGTCAAGCGCGCCAATGGACGCAATCTGGTCAAGCGCATCGCGCGTGAGGTTTTTCGGCGGCAGCGCGAAAACCTGCCGCCCTGCGACTTGGTCATCCGTCTGCACGCGCCGGTGGGGGCTGCCTGCCGCGCGGAACTCAACACGGATGTCAGGCAGTTGTTGGGACGTCTTCCCGGAAAGCGGGAGCGCACCACTGCCAACTCCTTGACTGAAGCCTGAACACTTTTCTCCGCGTTTTGTTGGGACGCAGTAGGCCATTCGCGGGTATCATTACCCCCCTTTGTGCGCCAAGTGCCGCACTTTTTCATTCTCGTCGTCCGCAAGGCTTTTTTCTCCGATGGAACAACGCCGCCTCATCCCGCTCGTCATTTTTATCCTGTCACTCGTAATGCTGTGGACACACTGGGTTGAGTACAGTCGACCCACTACTGCAACGCAGTCTGACGCTATCCCTTCCACTGCTTCTGTGCCCGAGGCTCCGGCTCTTGATGATTCGGTGCCGACCCCCGTTCATACCGTTACGCCCCCGGCGGCTGTCCCAACACCGTCCGCAGTGCCGCGGGTCAAGGTGGAAACAGATGTGATACGCGCGGAAATTTCCGCCGAGGGCGGCAGCATCGTCCGGCTTGAACTCGTAAAACATCGATCTTCCGAGAACCCGGAAAATGCTTACATCATTTTTGATGATGGCTCCGCGCATATATTTGAAGCCCAATCCGGCTTCCTGCCAAACGAGAATTTGCCCCTGCCCAATCACCGCACTTTGTTTGAATTGCCTGCTAGCGATCTGGTGCTTGCCGACGGCCAGGACAAATTAGTGCTGAGACTGAAGGCTCCTTCGGCCGATGGTGTGTCCGTGACCAAGGTGATGACTTTCACCCGGGGCAGCTGCCTGGTCGACGTTGACTATGAAATTCACAATGAAAGTGCTGCTCCACTGGTTGCGCAAGCTTATTTTCAGTTCCTGCGCGACGGCAAGCCTACCGAAAAATCTGGAGGGGGACTTTTCGGGGGAGGTGTCCAGACTTTCACCGGCCCGGCCTTCTATTCCAATGAGGGTAAGTTCCAGAAAGTGTCCTTCGGTGACATCGATGAAAACAAGACCAAGTTCACTGCCAATGCCGATAATGGCTGGGTTGCGCTCGTTCAGCATTACTTTGTCAGTGCCTGGCTGCCGCCGCAGGGAATGAGCCGCGAGTATCGCACTAAGAAAACGAGCAATGGCTATTACACGGCGGGCGCTGTCCTTGCGCCGACCACAATCGAGCCTGGCACGACAGGACACATCGAGGCTCGCCTCTACGCCGGGCCGCAGGATCAGAACAAGCTCGAAGAAATTGCGCCCGGCCTCAAGCTGGTGGTCGATTACGGCATCCTGACGGTCATTGCCGCCCCGCTTTTCTGGCTGCTTTCATGGCTGCATTTGCTTACCGGTAATTGGGGATGGGCCATCATCCTTGTGACAATCATCGTCAAGGCACTCTTTTTCCCGCTTTCGGCGGCAAGTTACAAGTCGATGGCCAAGATGCGCCTACTCGCGCCTCGTATGCAGCGGATGAAGGAGCTATACGGCGACGACAAGGCCAGGATGCAGCAAGAGATGATGAATCTTTACCGTACCGAAAAAATCAACCCGCTCGGAGGCTGTCTGCCCATCCTCGTGCAAATTCCGGTATTTATTGCTCTCTACTGGGTGCTGTTGGGCAGTGTTGAAATGCGTCAGGCACCGTGGCTTGGCTGGATCCAGGATTTGTCAGTGCGTGACCCTTATTTCATCCTGCCGCTCATCATGGGAGCTTCCATGCTGGTTCAGATGAAACTGAACCCCAGCCCGCCTGACCCCATGCAGGCCAAGATCATGATGGCGATGCCGATCATCTTCACGGCCATGTTCCTGTGGTTTCCTTCCGGTCTGGTGCTGTACTGGGTGGTCAACAACCTTCTTTCCATCGCCCAGCAGTGGCAGATCACGCGAATGATCGAACGCGGTGGTAAAAAGGCCAAGGCTGCCAACGATCCGAAAATCTGATTCTTAACGAACATGAGCCGCTGCGAGTGACGCCCTCTCCGGCGGCTTTTGTTTATTATTTGGACACCTTATTTGCGCGGAGTTCGCGTATTCTGATATTGTAAATTCCTGTTCAGGCTGAACTGCAGGAAAAGGTATTTTTCTCATGAACAAGCGTTTTTGCTCCATTCTTGTTTTATGGATGCTTGGCCTTGTCGTGCTGCTTGCCGGGTGTAGCAGAGAATTGCAACAGCGACAGGCTTTTATCGGCTTCCTCCAAAAAGAAGTGATCCCACGCAATAGCGGTCTCCTTATTCCCACCAAGGCGATGCGCAAAAAATTCGGCATCTACGCGACGCACTATGACGTCATCGTTGAGTACAACAAGGTTATGCTCGAAAAGGTGGGCAGGCCGTTGGAAAAATTACAGCGCGAATATCAGGAAGCTGTGAAACCCGAGGCGAATGTAGAGGAACGCAGGAAAGCCATCATTACCTATCGGAAGGCGCTTCAACCGATCAAGGCAGCCCTTGACATGGAGATTGTTACGACCGAATCGGAAGTGGGAAAGTTGGATCAGCCGAATGAACTGAAGGAAATTTATACTCAGGCGGTTGAAAAACATGTACGCATTCCGGCCAAGGCTCTTGAAGCCATGATTCCCGCAATTGAAACAATGATGGACAAGAGTCTGGAATTATTGAATTACATCATTGCCAACAAAGGCAAAGTGGAAATCAGGGACGGTATGATTCTTGTTGACAGAAACAAGGATAAAGACCAGGCGACGCTTGCAAAAATTGAGGCAATGCAGGCGGAAATTCGCAATATGGAACAAGCTATCCAGATTCAACATAAAGAGTTCATACGCCAGTCGATCGGCAAATGAACGGCCACCCCGGCGGCTTTGCAATAGAGTGTTTCACGTGAAACATCGCCCTTGCCTGAATCATTCGAATGAAACCTGAACCGGCTCCTTTGAAGCCCGACAGTCTCGCTTATGCCTTTCTCCATGCTGCGAAATTGGTCGCATCCGTACTCGAAGGTTCAAATCTTACCGAGTGTTATGAGCGGGGATTGCGTCAAAACCCCGGCTGGAATGATGCTACTCGCGGCGCGGTTCGGGATATGGCCTGGAGTGCCTTGCGTGAATATGGGCGTGGCGATGCCATACTCCGCCGCTTTCTGGTCAAACCGCTACCCGTATCTGTTCACGCCCTGTTATTGATTGCGGTTTATCGCCTCGAACAACGCCCGGAACAGACGCATACCGTGGTAGATCAGGCGGTGGATGCGGCTGCTCATCTGGCAGCAGGGCTTAAAGGAGTCGTCAATGGCGTACTGCGTAACATTGTGCGCCAAAGAGCCAAACTTGCGGCATGGCGTGACGAGGATATTGTGGCTCGTTACGCTTACCCTGCATGGTGGATTGAGCGTGTCCAGCGCGAACACGGGAAAGATTGGGAAGCCATTCTTGCGGCGGGGAATTTGCATCCACCGATGAGTTTGCGGGTCAATCGCCGTCGCAGCACAGTAGAGAGTTATCTGTCCGAGCTGGCCGATGCAGGCATTGATGCTAGGAGGCTTGATAACGATGCTTTGCTTTTGACGCATCCGCTGCCTGTGTCGAAATTGCCGGGTTTTGCCGAGGGCAAGGTTTCGGTACAGGATGCTGGCGCGCAATGGGCTGCGCCGTGCTTGGGCGTGTGTGGTGGCGAACGGGTGCTAGATGCTTGTGCCGCTCCCGGTGGCAAGGGCGCACACTTGCTGGAACTTGCTGATATTGAACTCACCGCGCTGGAGCTTGATCCCATGCGGACCGAGCGGATGCGCGACAATTTTGCCCGTCTCGGACTGTCCGCCAGGATAGTGGTTGCCGATTGCCGTGCGTTGGATGCCTGGTGGGACGGGCGGCCATTCGACTGTATCCTTGCCGATGTGCCATGCTCGGCCTCCGGTGTTGTACGTCGGCATCCCGATATTAAATGGTTGCGGCGCAAAAAGGACATTGCCGGGTTTGTTGTGCAACAAGCCAGTATCATTGACGCGCTTTGGCAGACGTTGGCTAATGGTGGCATAATGCTCTATGCTACGTGCTCGGTCTTTGACGACGAAAATCAACGTCAAATCAAGCATTTTCTTGTGCGCCACCCGGATGCCGAACTTTTCATGCCGCGAACTTGCCGGATACCTCCCTTGTTGCCGACGAGCGACCATGACGGCTTTTATTATGCCTGTCTGCGCAAAACAACCGGGCATGCTTGAGTCCCTGCGCCACTTGCTGTTGTTTGTTGCGTTCCTGGTGTTTGCGTCGCTGCCTGCGAGAGCGGACGATGCCAGTATTACCCACGCCAGGATTGTTTTGTCCGAAGAAGGTTATGTACTCAATGCGGACTTCAGCTTCGATCTCAATCAAAAATTGATTGATGCCTTGGCGCATGGTGTGGCATTGCACTTCGTTGCGGAGTTGCGAATCGAACGCCCGCGCTGGTATTGGTTCGACAAGCTGATTGTCCACCGTCGGCTTGAATATCGCCTTGCCTACCACGCGATGACTCGCAGTTACCGGCTCAATATTGGGAGCCTGCACAGAAATTTCGATTCGCTGGCAGATGCGCTGCATACCATGGAGCGCATTCGTAATTTACATGTTGCGCCATCCGATGGGTTTGATGCAAAAGACAAGTATGAAGCGACATTGCGTTTCTTCCATGACACCACCCTGCTTCCCAAACCTTTTCAACTGTCTGCCTTGGCCAATAGCAGATGGGGTCTCGATACAGGATGGACGAAGTGGACATTTACGTCCGAAATGCCAGCGATAACAACACAGCCAGAGGAGGCAGTGGAAGAGGAGGAAACAACGACGATAGTAGAAGAGCCAGCAGTAGAGAAGGCGATGCCGGGAGCGACGATTACAGAATGAAGAACGTTGCGGTCGCTATTGCCGCCATTCTCGCAGCCATTTCGCTTTACCTCCTGGCCTCAGCCAGCGCCAACACGACCGGGCTGTTCAGCGACCTGTACCCTTTTTTGCTCGCGATCAATGGGATCGTCACGATAACGTTGGCGACAACGGTCGTCTATCAACTTATCCGTTTGTGGCGCGAATACCGTAACCGACGCTTTGGTTCGCGACTAAAGTACCGAATGGTTATGATGTTCGCATTTATGGCGATCTTGCCGGGATTGGTGGTGTACGCGGTGTCGCTTCAGTTTGTCGTGCGCAGCATCGAATCCTGGTTCGACGTGCGGGTCGATTCCGCGCTTGAGGGCGGCCTTGCCCTCGGTCAGAACGCGCTCGATTATCTCATCGACCAACTCAAGGATAAGGCTGCCGCCATGAGTCTGGATATTGAGAATCAGGCAGGTATTTCGGTCGCCCAGGTCAATCGTCTGCGTGAATGGGCCGGAGTTGGCAGCGTTACCGTATTTGGCGCGAATGGTCAGGTGCTGGTGAGCGCGATTGATGGCGATACTGCCCGCTTGTTCCCGGATTCGCCCCAACCCCATGAACTGCGCCGTGCTTTTCAGGAGCGTGGCTTGAGCGTAATCGAGGATGCACCCGATGGGCGCTGGGTTATCCGCGTCCTGGTTCCACTCGAAGGGCGAGGCCTTGCCAAGGCATCCCGCTTGCTGCAACTGACCCAACCCGTTCCAGAAACCTTCAGTCTGCACGCAGGGGCCGTGCAGGAAGCCTATCGCGATTACCAGCAACTGACCTTGGCGCGCAGCAACCTGAAGCGCATCTATTCGTTGACCCTGACCCTGACCCTGCTGGTCGCTCTGTTTGCCGCCATTGCAGTTGCTTTTATCCTGGCCCGGCGGCTTGCAGCGCCGCTGCGCATCCTTGCCGAGGGAACCGAGGCCGTTGCCCAGGGCGACTTCAGCCCGCGCCGGGCTTTGCCCGCCCGGGACGAGTTGGGGATACTGACCCACTCCTTCAATCAGATGACCCGCCAGCTTGAAGACGCGCGCGCACAGGCCGAGAACAACCGGCTCGAAGTCGAATCCGCCCGTGCCTACCTTGAGAGCGTACTCACGCACCTGTCGGCCGGGGTTCTGGTTTTCAGTGCGAAGGGAGTGCTTCGCGCTGCCAATCGTGGCGCGCTCGACATTCTCGCCGATGAACTCGGCAGTTTCGAGAATATCGCGCTTGCCGACTGGCCGCGACACACGCTGTTGCGCGATGCGCTCCTTGAAGGCTTTGCCAAGCACGAAGGTGACTGGCAGGCCGAACTGGAAATTCTGCGCCCCGATAGCTCCCCGATGACCCTGCTGATACATGGTTCCCGCCTACCTGAAAGTACTGGGGGAGGGCTGGTAGCGGTGATCGATGACATTACCCGGCTGATCGAGGCGCAACGCACTGCCGCTTGGGCCGAAGTTGCCCGACGGCTTGCGCATGAAATCAAGAATCCGCTGACCCCGATTCAACTCTCTGCCGAACGCTTGGCGTTCAAGCTTTCTTCCGGGCTCGATGATGCGGGTCGGCAAATGCTCGAACGCTCGACCCAGACCATTGTGAATCAGGTGGAAGCCGTCAAGAATCTGATCAACGCCTTCCGTGATTACGCGCGCTTGCCCGCGCCAACGCTCGCGCCGCTCGATCTTGGCGAACTCATACGCGAAATCCTCTTGCTTTACGAAAGCATGTCGGCAAAGATCATATTGCAAATACCTGCTGACTTGCCGCAGGTGATGGGAGACGCTTCGCAAATTCGCCAGATCGTTCACAATATGTTGCAAAATGCGCTGGATGCGTTGATGGATCAGGAAAATGCTGAAATCGTTCTTGCAGCGCGCGGAGAAGGCGATTGGGTGCTGCTGTCATGCCAGGACAACGGGCCGGGTTTCCCGCCGGAAGTGTTGGCGCGCGCATTCGAGCCTTATTTTACGACCAAGGCCAAAGGAACCGGTTTGGGTTTGGCTATGATAAAAAAGATTGTCACCGAACACGGTGGTGAGGTAAAAATTGCCAATCGTGATAGCGGTGGCGGGGGGGTGCGCATCCGTTTGCGCACGGTCATGACAAATAATGAACTCTGAAAATGTCGAAAATACTCATCGTTGACGACGAAATCGGTATCCGCGAATTGCTCTCCGAGATACTCCGCGACGAAGGGCATGATGTCATTCAGGCCGAAGACGCTGCTGCCGCACGAGCGATGCGCAACGCATCCTGTCCGGATATGGTTTTGCTCGACATATGGATGCCGGATACCGATGGTATTACCCTGCTCAAGGAATGGGCGGCAGCCGGACAATTGACCATGCCGGTGGTGATGATGTCCGGGCATGGCACGATCGACACTGCGGTAGAGGCGACCCGCATCGGCGCAATCGACTATCTCGAAAAGCCCATTGCCCTGCAGAAGCTCCTTTCCTCAGTCAGGCGCGGCTTGCAACGCCAGCCCACCGTGCCTGTGCCTATGGCGCTCACCCTGGCGGCTTTCCCGGATTCTGTGCCCCTGCGCGAGTTGCACCGCCGTTTGCGGCAGGCCGCCATGCAGTCGCGCGTGATCCTGCTTCAGACCGGGCAGGATCATCTGGCTGAACTTGCCGCTCGTAGCCTGCAGACGCCGGGAAAGCCTTGGCTCGATCTCGGCACCTTCGACGGTGTCTATGAACCTACGCGATTGGCTGCATCCCAAGGAGGGCAGCTTTACCTCCCCGCCCTGGAACGGTTGTCGCGTTCCCGGCAAAAGAACCTGGCCGCCATTGTAGACCGCCTCGAACGATATGACCTCCGGCTGCTCGTTGCCAGCAATTCGAACCGTGAGGAACTATTGGCCGCTGGATGGGAGCCCGCCCTGGTCGAACTCCTTTTCTCACACACGCTGACGGGGGTACCCACGCTTGCCGATATTCGCGACGATCTGCCCGAACTGGCTTGCCGCATCCTGCGCCATCTTGTCGATGCCAAGGAAGTGCCGATGCGCCGTTTTTCGCCCGCGACACTGTCTCAGTTGCGTCGGCGCGACTGGCATGGTGGCTACGGCGAGCTATACGCCACGATCCGCAGCCTGGCGCAAGCCTCGACGGAAGAGGAAATCAATCTGCCTGAAGGGGGGCTACCCGTTCCGGATTCCCTGATCAGCCCAATTTCATTCGACCTGCCCCTGCGCGAAGCGCGGGAGGCGTTCGAGCGCATGTATTTTGAACATCACTTGCGGCTGGAGCGAGGCAACATCACCCGGCTGGCGCAAAAAACCGGGCTTGAACGTACCCACCTTTATCGCAAGCTCCGGCAACTCGGCTTGCACTGCGGGCGGCAGCACGAAGAAAGCTGAGACGGATACTGCGTAATTGGAGCTGTTTCCGCCGCTGTCTATTCGACACAGCATCTCTCCCTCCTCGTCTGCGAAGCGCGTAGAATCAGCCCTCCCTGTTTTACACGAAAGCTTAGGTGAACATCATCATTCTTGGTGCCGGACAGGTCGGCACATCCGTTGCGGAAGGACTGCTTTCCGAGGCCAATGACATTACCCTCGTCGATACTGACGCGAAGGAACTGGCCGAACTGCGCGAACGTTTCGAGGTGCGTACTGTGTGCGGCAATGCCGCCTCGCCTTCGGTGCTGCGTGAGGCAGGCGCTGATAATGCCGACCTGCTGATTGCCGTGACTCAGTCCGACCAGACGAATCTGTGCGCCTGCAAGATTGCCCGGACGCTTTTCAACCTGCCTACCCGCATTGCCCGTCTGCGCTCTGCCGACTATGGCGAACACCCGGAATTGCTTGACAACAGCAATTTCGCGGTGGATTTCTCTATCTGTCCGGAACAGATCGTCACCGATTACATTCGCCGCCTGATTGATTTTCCAGGTGCGCTACAGGTACTCAATTTCGCCGATGGGCTGGTCAAGCTCATCAGCGTCGTCGCGCGTGAAAACAATCCACTGGTCTGGCACCCGCTGTCCGAGCTACATGCTCAACTTCTCCAGATGGATGCGCATATCGCGGCGATTTATCGCGCGGGCCATCCCGTCGCGCCTTCCGGCAAGATCATCATCATGCCGGGCGATGAAGTTTTCTGCCTTGTCGCAAAGCGCCATACCCACACGGTTCTGCAGGCTTTGCGCGGCGCGCCCCCTCCCATGCGGCGGATCATGATCGCCGGAGGCGGCAATATCGGCTCGCGTCTGGCGGCATCGCTCGATCGCGATTTCAACGTCAAACTCATCGAAATTGACGCGCTCCGAGCTGAAAAACTGGCGGTCAGCCTTCGCAACACGCTCGTTCTGCACGGTAACGTGACCAACGAAAAACTGCTCGAAAACGAAGGGATCGACGAAACTGACCTGTTCGTTGCGCTGACCAATGACGAAGAAGACAACATCATGTCGGCTACGCTTGCCAAACGCATGGGTGCGCGCCACACGCTGGCGCTCGTCAACCGCAAGAGTTACGTTGGCCTGGTCGAAGGGGGGTTGATCGACATTGTCATTTCACCCGCGCAGGCTTCTATCGGCGTACTGCTTGCCCATGTGCGCCGGGGAGATGTCGTGGCCGTGCACAGTCTGCGGCGCGGCGCGGCGGAGGCGCTTGAAATCGTCGCGCATGGGCAGCACAGCAATTCCAGGGTGGTCGGGCGCGCCATTGACAGGATACCTCTGCCCGAAGGCGTTACGATCAGCGCCATTGTGCGTGAAACCCCTGACGCAGACGAAAGTCACAAGGTACTCATCCCGAACAACGACACGGTGATCGAAAGCGGAGACCATGTCATTGTGTTCTGCCCTCACAAGAACCTGGTGAGAAAAATCGAAAAACTATTCCAGGTCGGCTTTACCTTTCTATAGATGTTGCGCATCCCGTTTCGCGCCTATGCCGCGCCGCTCAATGCTCTTGGCCTGATCATCGCCATTTTCGGGATGCTGATGCTGTTTCCGCTCCTGGTCTCGCAATACCTGGAGGATGCCGCCTCCAGGGCCTTTGATCTGGCCTTTCTCGTGGCCTTCTTCAGCGGCGTGGCACTCTTTGCCCTGACCTACCGTTATCGCCGTAACCTGAGGGTGCTTGACGGCTTTTTTCTCGTTGCGACAACCTGGCTGATACTGCCGGTATTCGGTGCCTTGCCTTTGTTGGTGCATTTACCCGCACTGAGCTTCATCGAGGCCTATTTTGAGGCTACTTCAGGGTTGACCGCCACTGGCGCAACCGTGCTCACCGGCATCGACGATCTGCCTGTATCGATCAACCTGTGGCGGACTTTCCTGCACTGGATCGGCGGCATGGGGATCATCGTCCTGGTGGTGGCCATCCTGCCCTTGCTCGGCATCGGCGGGCGGCAGCTTTTCAAGGCTGAAATTCCAACGCCGATGAAAGAAAGCAGCCTCACCCCCCGTATCACCGAAACCGCCAAAGGATTGTGGGGCACATACATCCTGCTTACCCTGGGATGCGGCCTGGCGCTGTGGCTGACAGGCTTGGGCGGATGGGATGCGCTCATCATGGCGTTTTCGGTCACGGGGTTGGGTGGATTTTCCAATCACGACAGATCAATGGCCTGGTACGACAACACTGCGACCGAACTGGTGGTCATGGTTTTCGCGCTTGCCTCGGCGTTGAATTTTGCAACGCATTACCTCGCGTTCTCGCGGCGTTCGCTTGCGCCCTACCGGCGCGACCCGGAGATCCCGTTTTTCTTCGGTGTGCTGGCGATCAGTGTCATCCTGCTGATGGCCTACCTGATGCACAGCGGTATTGATGCCGGGTTTTTCAGTACCTTGCGCCGCGTCAGTTTTCATGTAGTTTCAATGGCGACCTCGCTCGGGTTGACCACGACCGACTTCACACAGTGGCCGATGTTTGCACAAATCTGCTTGCTCTTCCTCGGCAGTTTCATGGCCTGTTCCGGTTCGGCGGGCGGCGGCATCAAAATGATGCGCGCGATCATTCTCTACAAGCAGGTATGGCGCGAAATCATCCGCGCGCTGCATCCTAACGCCGTGCATCCGGTGCGGCTCTCCGGCCAGCCTGTAGGAGAAGGGGTACTGTATGCCGTGCTCAGTTTCAGCTTCATGTACATGATCAGCATTGCCGCGCTGACCTTGCTGTTGTCGGCAACCGGCCTGGAACTCGTCACCGCCTTTTCAGCCGTCGTGACTTGCCTCAACAACACAGGCCCCGGTCTCGGCGCAGTCGGCCCCGCTTCGACCTTCCGGAGTTTGAACGATTTTCAGACAGCCGTACTCGCCTTCACGATGATCCTGGGGCGGTTGGAAATCTTTACGCTACTGGTGGTGTTTACACCGGCGTTTTGGCGGCGCTGAGGAAGAGCGCTCTGAACTGACCGGCGTAACTAGACGACAGCGGGTTCGGAAACCTGGTCGCGGTCGAATGTCAATTTGATTTTCTCGCTGTCCGGGTCGATGTCGATGGTAACGACGCCGCCGTTGGCGAGCCGCCCGAACAGCAGTTCATCGGCCAGCGCGGCGCGGATCATGTCCTGGATCAGCCGTGCCATCGGGCGCGCGCCCATCGTTGGATCGAACCCTTTTTCAGCCAGCCAGGATTTGAGGGCGTCGGTGAAGCAGGCTTCGACTTTCTTCTCATGCAATTGGCCTTCAAGTTGCGTCAGGAATTTGTCGACCACGCGCAGGATGACTTCGCCGTCGAGCGCCTTGAATGAAATCATGGCGTCGAGCCGGTTGCGGAACTCTGGGGTGAAAATCCGCTTGATCTCAGTCATCTCGTCGCCCATTTCGCGTTTGGCCGAGAAGCCCATGACGGATTTCTGTATGGCATCGGCTCCGGCATTGGTGGTCATGATGAGGATGACGTTGCGGAAATCGGCTTGCCGCCCGTTGTTGTCGGTGAGGGCGCCGTGATCCATCACCTGAAGCAGGATGTTGTAGATGTCCTGGTGAGCCTTTTCGATTTCGTCGAGCAACAGCACGCAATGCGGTTTCT
>WRJU01000220.1 GCA_009778425.1 Pseudomonadota bacterium | reverse complement strand
CATGATGGTCATGCCATCACGCAGGAACGAAGCGACTTGTTCGATTTCAAGTCTTTTTGATTTCATTTCCCTTTCTCCCGATATGCCGCGCGTTCCAGGAAAAACGAGAGGCACATTGTTGAACAGTTTTTCTGGCGGGCTGTCCGCGCCAGTGCGGTTATTTCCTCCTCCCGCAATAGATTTTAGCCGTTGATGTGCCGCTCGTGTGGGAAATGCCCAAATTCCTTCCGCACGGCGACAGTATCGACGATGCTAAACTGCCGGAACCATGACATAGATTGCTTTTTGGAGCGCGCGTGTTCATCAAGCTGGTTCTGATCGTTCTCCTGCTTTTGCTTGTTTTCGCCATCGGAATCGGGACGCTGGCGCGTATCTTTTTTGGTGTTTTATCCGGTGTGTTCCCAAATAAGAGCCGAGGACGGGGGGGGCGTCCCTTTTCCCGCGATAACCGCTTCGGGAATGAAGAAAAGACGGAGCGTATGCTGGCTTGCTCCGTTTGCGGCGTACATGTGCCCGAAAGCGAAGGCGTCAAGGCGGCGGGCAAGTTCTTTTGCTGCGAAGCTCATCGCAAGTGAAAACCTCCGCGCTGCATGCCATCCCGGATGTCGATCCGGCGCAACGCAAGGCGTTGCGCTATTTCAACCTGTTCCGGCTCATCATCGCCGCTATTTTGCTCGTCCTCGGGACACGGGCTGGGCTGGGCTTTGAAGCGCCCAGGCTCTTCTGGTTTGCGGCGCTCTTCTATATTGCCACGCTCCTCGCCCTCGGCTTCCCGGATGTTGAAAGCCGTATTGGTTTCAAGCGGCTGATAGCGGTTCAAGGCCTCATGGACGTGCTCATCCTGAGCGTCGTCATGTGGACGAGCGGCGGCTACCGCAGCGGCATCCCGGTGTTGATGATGATCGTGCTTGCCGGTTCCGGCCTGCTGGCCGAAGGGCGCATCGTGCTCTTCATGGCGGCGTTGGCAACCATCAGCGTGCTGACCGAGAACGTCTGGCGCACCCACTTTTCCCATGAGGCGGCGGACTTCTTTCAGGTGGCGCTGGCCTGCGTTTCCTTTTTCATCATCGCCATCGTGGCGCGATTGCTGGCGCATCGGGCGCTGATCAATGCGTCGCTGGCGGCGGAGCGCGGCGTGGCGCTGGCTCGGCAGGAAGCGATCAACGCTCACATCATCCGCGACATGCGCGGCGGCGTCATCGTCCTGCGCGCGGATGGCATCGTGCGCCAGGCCAACCCTTCGGCCTGTACGCTGCTCGGCCTGGAGCAGATGGAGGGGCGCCTGCTCGCCGACATCGCCCCCTCGCTTGCCGAGTATTGCCGCACGAGCGCGGGCGAAACAGAGCAACTCATCCAGTTTGGGCAAGCCCGGCGTCTACTGCGCTGCCGGGTCGCTGGCCGCATCCGTGGCGATGAGAACGGCGCTGAAAGCAAAGGCGACATATTGATCTTTCTCACCGACCTGGAAGACATCCAGCGCCGCATGCAGCAACTCAAACTCGTCTCGCTTGGGCGGCTCACCGCCAGCATGGCACATGAGATACGCAACCCGCTTTCGGCAGTGACACAGGCAGCCGAACTTCTGCGCGAAGAAAAACGCAGCAACATGCAGATGCGGCTCGCCAGCATCATCAACGACAACGCCCGACGCATCGAGCGCATGATCTGCGACGTGCTCGCGCTGAGCCACCGGAACAGGACGCAGCCCGAGGCGCTTCCGCTCGCGGAATTCGTTGCCGAAGTGCTCGAAGCCTCCAGCCTGGGCGGAGAAAATGAAAGGGCGGTTTTCCAGGCGCATATCGGCTCCGGACTCACCTTAGGCATCGACCGCGCCCACCTGCATCAAATTTTCGACAATCTGCTTTCCAACGCCCGCCGCTATTGCAGCGGCAAGCCCGGTTCCATCAAAATTGCCGCAGAAGATATTGGGGACGGGCAGATACGGGTACATGTGTATGACGACGGCCCCGGACTCGATGAACAGGCGCGCATCCATCTATTCGAGCCGTTTTTCACCTCCCATGCAAAGGGAACCGGGTTGGGGCTTTACATTGCGCGTGAGCTGGCCGAAGCCAACGGTTTCAGCCTCGAATTGCTAGCCGACGACTCCGAACGCCCCGGCGCGCATTTCACTCTTACCGGACGGAGCCAACCATGAATTCCGGTCTTCCAGAGCGCCGCAGCCGCGCCACCGTCCACGATGTCCTCATCGTCGATGACGAAGAAGACATCCGCGAATTGCTGGAACTCTCCCTGCTGCGCATGGGGCTTGGCGCGGACAGCGCCGGTTCGCTCGCCGAGGCGCGGGAATTGCTCGAAAGCGCCCAATACCGCCTATGCCTTACGGACATGCGCCTACCCGACGGCGATGGGTTGAGCCTGGTCGAACACATCCAGCACCATCGGCCAAATCTGCCCGTGGCCGTCATCACGGCCTTCGGCAGCATCGAGACGGCCATCCGCGCCCTCAAACTCGGCGCGTTCGATTTCGTCACCAAACCCATTGAACTCCAGGTTTTGCGCGGACTCGTCCATCATGCCCTCAAACTCCAGCCTCCCGACTCGCCCGAAGCGGTTTTAGAGGCACCAGGCAACGCGAACGCGGGCAAACTGGTTGGGCGTTCGCCCGCAATGGCGCAACTGCGTACCCTCATCGGAAAATTCGCCCGCAACCAGGCTCCCGTCTTCATTCATGGCGAATCGGGTACGGGCAAGGAAGTCATCGCCCGCCTCATTCACAGCCAGGGTATGCGCGCGACGGAGCCTTTCGTTCCCGTCAATTGCGGCGCGATTCCGCCGGAACTCATGGAAAGCGAATTCTTCGGCTACCGCAAGGGCAGTTTTACCGGCGCGTCCGCCGACAAGGACGGGCTGTTTCAGGCGGCCAACGGCGGAACCCTTTTCCTCGACGAAGTGGCCGACTTGCCGCTTTCCATGCAGGTCAAGCTATTGCGCGCCATTCAGGAACGCGCCGTGCGCCCAGTGGGCGCGCAAGCCGAACAGGCCGTCGACGTGCGCATCCTCTCCGCCTCGCACCGTGACCTGGCGAAGCTCGTTTCCGAAAACCGTTTCCGGCAGGATTTGTACTTCCGCATCAACGTCCTGACCCTGCGCGTTCCCCCGCTGCGCGAACGCCTCGAAGACATCCCCGATCTGGCCGTGCACCTGCTTGGGCGGCTGGCCGAACGTGATGGCGGCTCCGCCCATACCCTCTCCCCCGCCGCCCTCTCCGCCCTGCGGCAATACAGTTTCCCCGGCAACGTCCGAGAACTGGAAAACCTGCTGGAACGCGCCTGTGCCTTGGCTGAAAACAACGAAATGACGGCGGAAGACCTCGGCATCGACCTGACTGCTCTCAACAATCAGCCCCTCATGTGCGCCGCCGCTCCCTGCGAAGAAGAGAGCGAAATCGCCGATGAGGGCGACGGCGAGATGGAAGAAATCTCCGACGACGAACGCGCGCAGGTTCTCAAGACCCTGGACGAAACCCGCTGGAACCGCACCGCCGCCGCCCGCAAACTCGGCATGACGCTCAGGCAGTTACGGTACAGGTTGCAGAAATGGGGGATGGACGGAAGCCGTTTTTAGAGCGTTTTTTGTTTAGTCCTATACAGACCCATGTGAGTGCGGCACACCCTAAATGGCTCTAAAAGAGAAGAATAGTGTCAGTATACTTTAACTAAAGTACTCTTTTAGTGTGTTTTCGCGGATTTTGGGTTGCTTCCGCCAACTCACCACCGCCTCACAACAACGGCGCAAGCCAACGACGCGCGTCCTCAACACTGATCCCTGCGCGAAGAGCCCAGTCTTCCAGTTGATCCTGGCCGATCTTTCCGACGGAGAAGTAGCGGCTTGCGGGGTGCGAAAGATAAAAGCCCGCCACGCTCGCCGCCGGGGTCATCGCCATCGACTCCGTGAGATTCATGCCCGCGTTGCCGGGGGCGTCGAGCAGCGCGAACAGGGCGCGCTTGACCGTGTGATCGGGGCAGGCCGGATAACCGGGAGCGGGACGGATGCCGATGTGCGCCTCGCGGGCCAAAGCCTCGTTGTCGAGCGCCTCATCAGCGGCATATCCCCAATCGTGCTTGCGAACACGCTCGTGCAGGAATGAAGCACAGGCTTCCGCGAGTCGGTCGACCAGCGCCTTGAACAGAATCGCGCGGTAGTCGTCGTGAGCGGCTTCAAATTCAGCCAGTTTGGTTTCGGTGCCCAGTCCGGCGGTGACGGCGAAAACGCCGCACCAGTCCTCGACGCCGGAGGATTTGGGAGCGATGAAGTCCGCAAGGCAGAGGTTGGGTTTGCCGGGCGCGTGTTCGTATTGTTGGCGCAGTCCGTGCCAGACCAGCACGGGGGTTTGCCGACTCTCGTCGGCGTAAAGCGCGATGTCGTCGCCTACGCTGTTGGCGGGGAACAGGCCGAATACGGCTTTTGCCCGACACCATTGCCCTGCGATGAGCTCGTCGAGCATGGCAAGCCCGTCACGATAGACGCTCCGCGCGGCTTCGCCGACAGTCTCATCTTCGAGGATTTGAGGGAAGCGCCCGGACAAATCCCATGTCCGGAAAAAGGGAGCCCAGTCGATGTAATTGCGCAGTTCGGCAAGATCGACATCGAGCGCGATGACTTTTCCCGAAACGCGCGGACGCGGGGGCGTGTAGAGCGCGGGGGCGTGGCAATCGCAAGCGGCTTGCTTCGCATTCCACGGCAAGCGCAAGGCATTGGCGCGCGCGGCTGCCAGCGATACGCGGGGGCGCGTTTGCCGCTTGGCGTGGTTGTCGCGCACACGGGCGTAATCGGCGGCAAGCCGTGCCCGAAATTCATGGGCGTTGGTACTCGACAGCAATGCGCTGACGACGCCGACGGCGCGGGAAGCGTCGGGCACATAGACGACGGGCTGCGTGTAGTGGGGCGCAATTTTGATTGCCGTATGCGCGAGGCTGGTGGTCGCGCCGCCGATCAAGAGCGGCACTGAAAAACCCTGGCGCTGCATTTCGGCGGCAACGGCGCACATTTCTTCAAGCGAGGGCGTGATGAGGCCAGATAGGCCGACCGCGACAACGCCATGCTCACGCGCGGCGACCAGGATTTTATCGGCGGGAACCATCACGCCGAGGTCGACAACCTCGAAACCGTTGCAGGCAAGCACCACGGACACGATGTTTTTGCCAATGTCGTGCACGTCGCCTTTCACCGTGGCAAGCACGATGCGGCCTTTGCTCGCCCCGCCGCCCCGCGCCTTTTCCGCTTCGATGAAAGGCACGAGATGCGCCACGGCCTGCTTCATGACCCGCGCGGATTTGACGACTTGCGGCAGAAACATCTTGCCTGCGCCGAACAACTCGCCCACGGCCTCCATGCCCGCCATGAGCGGGCCTTCGATGACCGCGAGCGGCGGTTTGCCTTCTGCCTCCAGCCGGGCGCGGAGTTCTTCGGTGTCGGCGGCGACGAAATCGGCAATGCCCTTGACCAGCGCGTGTTTAAGCCTTTCCTCCGCCGGTGCGTCGCGCCAGGCGAGGTTCTGTTCGCCTGACCCTGCGCCCTGCGCCCTGCCTTCCTCTTTCATCGTTCGGGCAAACTCGATCAGCGCCTCAGCCGCGCCGGGATGGCGGTTCAGCACCACGTCTTCCACTTTTTCGCGCAACTCGGCATCGAGCGCATCAAAGACGCCGAGCATCCCGGCGTTGACGATGCCCATCGTCAATCCGGCGCGGATTGCGTGGGTGAGAAAAACCGTGTTGATGGCCTCGCGTACCGCGTCGTTCCCCCGGAAGCTGAAACTCACATTCGACACCCCGCCAGAGGTATGCGTGTGCGGCAGGTTTTCCGCAATCCAGCGCACCGCATCGAAGAAGTCGACGGCGTAGTTGTCATGCGCTTCGATGCCGGTTCCGATGGCAAAAATATTGGGGTCGAAAATAATGTCTTCCGGCGGAAAGTCCGCGCCGCCCTCATTTAGCGGTTTGACCAGCAAATCGTAAGCGCGCTGGCAAATCGATTTTTTGCGCGCCAGCGTATCGGCCTGTCCCGTCTCATCGAAAGCCATGACGACGATTGCCGCGCCGTAGCGGCGCGCGAGCCGCGCCTGCCGCAGAAATTCCGCGTCTCCCGCCTTGAGCGAAATGGAATTGACGATGCCCTTGCCCTGGATACAGCGCAATCCGGCCTCGATGACTTCCCAGCGCGAGGAGTCGATCATGATCGGCACTCTGGCGATGTCCGGCTCGGTTGCGACGAGTTTCAGAAACCGCGTCATGGCCGCTTCCGAATCGAGCATCGCCTCGTCCATATTCACATCGACGACCTGCGCGCCGTTTTCCACTTGTTGCCGCGCCACGGAGAGCGCGTCCTCGTAGCGCCCCTCTCCGATCATGCGGGCGAAGGCGCGCGAGCCGGTCACGTTCGTGCGTTCGCCCACGTTCACGAAAAGGCTCTCTTTACCGACCTCGAACGCTTCCAGCCCAGAGAGCCGCAACCGGGGCGCGGCCTCCGGGGCGCGGCGCGGCCTGACGCCCTCCACCGCGCGGGCAATCGCCGCAATGTGTTCCGGCGTGGTTCCGCAGCAGCCGCCGACGATATTCACCAGCCCTGCCCGCGCCCAGTCGCCAATCTCGGCGGCGAGTTCTTCCGGGGTTTCATCGTAACCGCTCGGCGCGAGCGGGTTCGGCAGCCCCGCGTTCGGATGAGCCGAGACGAAGCACCCGCAACGTGCAGCGAGTTCCGCCACATAAGGCCGGAGTTCCTTCGCGCCAAGGGCGCAATTCAAACCGAAGGAGAGCGGTTTCACATGCGCGAGCGAATGCCAGAAAGCCGCCGCCGTCTGTCCTGAGAGCGTGCGCCCGGACGCATCCGTGATCGTGCCGGAGACCATCACCGGCAGTCGCTGGCCGCGTTCTTCAAACAGGCGTTCGATGGCGAAAACCGCCGCCTTTGCGTTCAGGGTATCGAACACCGTCTCAACAAGCAGCAAATCGGCTCCGCCGTCCACCAGGCCGCGCGCCGCATTGAAATAATCGTCGGCGAGCGCGTCGAATTCGATATTGCGGAAACCGGGGTCATTCACATCCGGCGAAATCGACAAGGTGCGCGAAGTCGGCCCCAATACGCCCGCGCAAAAGCGGGGTTTATCCGGTGCGCGCGCGGTGAATTCGTCGCACAGCTCGCGCGCCAAGCGGGCGCTTGCCATGTTCAATTCATACGCAATGCCCGAAAGACCGTAATCCGCCTGTGAAACTTGCGTGGCATTGAAGGAACACGTTTCGATGATGTCCGCGCCAGCCTTCAGATACGCGCGGTGAATGTCGCCAATCACATCGGGTCGTGTGAGCGTGAGCACATCATTATTGCCCTTGATGTCTTTCGGATGATCCTTGAAGCGTTCGCCCCGGTAATCGGCTTCCGTCAGTCCGCGTTGCTGGATCATCGTGCCCATCGCCCCATCCAGCACCAGAATGCGGTGCGCGAGCTGTTGGCGGAGTTCCTTCGTTCGATCGGCTTGCATCATGTCCTTGATTGTTTTTGCCCGGTCAAATCAAACCAGGCCGTCGCCGACGTAAGGGTTGCGCGCGCGTTCGTCGCCGAAACACGACATCGGCCCGTGCCCAGGGATGAAGTTCACGTCGTCGCCGAGTGGAAACAGATGTTCACGGATGGAGCGGATCAGGATGGAATGGTTGCTGCGCGGAAAATCGGTACGCCCGATCGAGCCCGCGAAAAGCACATCACCCACCTGTGCCAATTTGGACTTGGCATGGAAGTACACGACATGCCCCGGCGTGTGCCCCGGCGTGTGGAGGACTTGCAGGGTCTCGTCACCGATGCGCACTTCATCGCCGTCATCGAACCAGCGCGACGGGGTGAAACCCGTAACTGGCGGTAGGCCGAACATGCTGCACTGTTGGGATAAATAATCGCCTTCGATCAGGAAGGCATCTTCCCTGTGCGGTCCTTCGATGGGTACTGAAACCGCTTCGGCCAACGCCACCGCGCCGCCGACGTGGTCGATGTGCCCGTGAGTGAGCAGGATGCGTTCAACCGTGATTCCGAGCTTTTCGATGGCTGCGAGGATGTGGTCGACATCGCCGCCGGGGTCGATCACCGCAGCTTTATGGGTTTTTTCGCACCACAACAGGGTGCAGTTTTGCTGGAACGGAGTAACGGGAAGAATGCAGAAGTCGATCATGATGCAGTGCTCGAACGGTAAGAAGAAAGCGGGAAAATATCAATGATAACGCCCTCCAGTGCCGCGTTCAGGCAAACACACCGTGCAGCATCTTGAGCGCGAGCAGGATCAGTATCCCTGCGAAGATTTTTCTCAGCGTCGCCACTGGCATGCGGTGGGCGCAGACCGCGCCGAGAGGGGCCATGAGTACACTGACTCCGCCGACCAGCACCAGGGCGGGCAAATGGATGTAGCCCAGGGTATGAGGCGGCATGCCCGCGTCCGCCCAACCGTTGATGAGATAACCGGCTGTGCCCGCCAGCGCGATGGGAAAACCGATGGCCGCCGAAGTGCCGATGGCGCGCCGCGCCTCGACGTTGCACCAGACCATGAAGGGCACGGACAGCGAGCCGCCGCCGATGGCCACCAGCGCCGAGATGAGGCCGATAAACAGCCCGACGACGCCCATGCCGACTTGACCCGGCAATTCGCGCGAGGGCTTCGGTTTGATGTCGCACCACATCTGGCTGGCGACGAAACTCATGAAACAGGCAAAGAACACCGCCAGCGGCACGGTATTGAGGCGCGAGGCGATGAATGTGCCGAAAAAAGTGCCCGCGAGGATGCCCGGCGTAATCCGCCGCACGATTTCCCAGTTCACCGCGCCACGCGCGTGATGCGCGCGCAAGCTGGAGGCCGAGGTGAGCATGATGGTCGCCATCGAGGTACCGAGCGCCATGTGAACTACTTGTTCGCGCGGGAATCCCTGGGCGAGAAAAAGGGTAGCCAGCATCGGAACCATGATGCCGCCGCCGCCTATCCCGAGCAGTCCGGCGAGAAAGCCCACCACGAGGCCGAGCAGGGGATAGGTAAGCCACCAAAGGTCGAATGTCATTGTTTGCTGGCGCAAAACACCTGAACTAGAGCCTCCCTCAAGAGGGAGGCATTAAATCAACGCGCCTTCGGCGCAAAAACGTACACGCTAAACAAGCGAAGCGCGGTCAACGCCGCGCTTCTTTTTGGCCCCCCGCAGGTGCCGTATCAGCCGGTTTATCCTGAACCTAAGGTCCAGGGGGTCACCTTCCTTCCGCTTCAGGCTCACCCGCATGGGGCGCGCACACCAGCGTTTTTTATAGTCAGCAACCGTTCTCTTAATATTGGTTCAAGGAATTCACGGCTCCCACAAACACCGCAGGGGATTGTTCCCTTGCGCAAGTCAGAAGAGCTTTTCCTGTTGGGCCAGCACACCTTCGATGCGCGTCTGCATATGACCGATTCTACGCTTCAAGGTCGGCAAGTCAAACCCGCGACCGTGTAGAAGTTGCAGAAATTCGTGCGCAATATTGAGTGCAGTCATCATTGCTACGGTCTCATTGCCGGCGCTCGATTTTTTGGCCGTCTCGTCGAGCCGTTTTCCAAGATAGGCCACCGCTTCGAGCAGGCTCTCACGCTCGCGCGAAACACATGCGACCTGGTATTCCTTGCCAAGGAGCTTGATGTCGAGCGTCTCGGACTCTTTCATTGCCCTCTCCTTATTGCGGCAGCCTGGCGAGCACGGCTTCGAGCTTTTCGGTGGCAAGGCCGACCTTGCTCGCGAGCCGACGATTTTCAGCTTCCAGCCGGGATTGCTGCGTACGCAGTTCGCGGTTTTCGTCGCGGAGCGCCGCATACATGCTGATGAATTGTTCAAGCTGCGCTTCGAGGCGGTTGAGTTCGGCGTCCATTTCCAATTTTCAGCTTCCTTGACTTTGCGCCTGGGTGACATCGCGCACCGCGCCGGTATCTGCCGAGGTGGTGAGCGCCGCGTAAGCCTGGAGCGCCGCCGAGACCGTGCGTTCGCGTCCGGCAGGTTTCCATGCCATGCTGCCCCGCGCCTGCATCGCCGCCTTGCGGCGGGCAAGCTCTTCATCGGGAATCGCCAGATGGATACTGCGTCCGGGAATGTCGATTTCGATGACGTCGCCGTTTTCGATCAGCGCAATCGCGCCGCCGCAAGCGGCTTCCGGCGAGGCGTGGCCGATGGATAGTCCCGATGTGCCGCCGGAGAAACGCCCGTCGGTGAGAAGCGCGCATTGTTTGCCGAGGCCGCGCGATTTGAGATAGCTCGTCGGGTAGAGCATTTCCTGCATGCCAGGGCCGCCTTTCGGCCCTTCGTAACGGATCACGACCACGTCGCCCGCCTGTACCGCGTCGCCGAGAATGCCATCCACAGCGTCTTCCTGGCTCTCGAAAACCTTTGCCTTGCCGGAAAATTTCCAGATGGATTCATCGACCCCGGCCGTTTTGACGATGCAGCCCTTTTCGGCGATGTTGCCGAAAAGCACCGCCAGCCCGCCGTCCTGGCTGAAGGCGTGGGCGCGGTCGCGAATCACTCCCTGGGCGCGGTCAAGGTCGAGTTCCGGCCAGCGTTTTTCCTGGCTGAAGGCTTTCAGGCTTGGCATACCGCCAGGCGCGGCGCGATAGAGAGAGGACACGGCGGTATCGGGCGCGCGCATCACGTCCCAACGCGCGAGCGCATCGTTCATCGTGCCGCCCTGCACGGTGGGGCTGTCGCGGTGAAGCAGCCCGGCCCGGTCGAGTTCCCCGAGGATGCCCATCACGCCCCCGGCGCGGTGAACGTCCTCGATATGAACGTCGCTCACCGCCGGGGCGACCTTGCACAGACAGGGTACGCGGCGCGACAGGCGGTCAATGTCCTTCATGGTGAAATTCACCCCGGCTTCGCGCGCGGCGGCCAGCAGGTGCAGGACGGTGTTGGTCGAGCCGCCCATTGCCACATCGAGGCTCATCGCGTTCTCGAACGCTTCAAAGCAGGCAATCGAGCGCGGCAGCACGGTGTCGTCATCCTGCTCGTAATAGCGTTTCGCCATTTCGACGATGCGCCGCCCGGCTTCGCGGAACAGCCCTGCGCGGTCGGCGTGGGTTGCTACCAGCGTACCGTTTCCCGGCAGGGACAAACCCAAGGCTTCGGTGAGGCAATTCATCGAGTTGGCGGTAAACATGCCCGAACACGAGCCGCAGGTCGGGCAGGCGGAGCGCTCGACCGCGCTGATTTCATCGTCCGAGCAGTTTTTGTCAGCCGCCTTGATCATCGCGTCGATGAGATCGAGCGACATGGTCTTCGTTTCCCACTTGAGCTTGCCCGCTTCCATCGGACCACCGGAGACGAAAATCGCCGGGATGTTCAGCCTCAAGGCTGCCATCAGCATGCCCGGCGTGATTTTGTCGCAGTTCGAGATGCAGACCAGCGCGTCGGCGGTGTGGGCATTGGCCATGTATTCGACCGAATCGGCGATCAAGTCGCGCGAGGGCAACGAGTAGAGCATGCCGCCATGCCCCATCGCAATGCCGTCGTCGATGGCAATGGTATTGAATTCCCGCGCTACGCCCCCGGCAGATTCGATCTCGCGCGCGACCAACTGGCCGAGATCCTTCAGGTGCACATGCCCCGGCACGAACTGGGTGAAGCTGTTGGCAATGGCAATGATGGGTTTGCCGAAATCTCCGTCCTGCATGCCCGTGGCGCGCCACAATGCACGCGCACCCGCCATGTTGCGGCCGGAAGTGGAGAGGCTGGAACGATACTGAGGCATGGGACGATCCGAGTGAGCAGAAAAATATGAATTTTAATCCTATTATCTACGCGAACAGCGCGCCGACGCTTGCCCCGCTGTGAATGCGCTCGATAGCGGCGGCGAAAAGCGGGGCGACGGTCAGGATGGTGAGTTTGTCGAGCCGTTTTTCCGGCGCGACTTGCACGGTGTTGGTGACGACGACGGAATCGACGGGCGCTTCACGCAGGCGCTCGATGGCCGGACCGCACAGCACCCCGTGCACCGCGCCGGCATGGACACTTCGCGCCCCGGCGGCACGCAGGGTCTCGATGGTCGAGATCAGTGTACCGCCTGTGGCAATCTCATCTTCAAAAATAACTGCGTCGCGCCCGCTCACATCGCCGACCACTTGACCCTGTTTGACCTCTGTATCGGTAATGCGGCGCTTGTCGATGATCGCCATCGGAATACCAAGCCGTTCGGAAAAGCGGCCAACCCGCTTGGCTCCCCCCGCGTCGGTCGCGACCGCGACCATGTTCGAGAGATCGAGGCGCGAACGGAAATGTTCGGCGATGACCGGAATCGCGGTGAGATGGTCGACCGGCACACTGAAGAAACCATGCACCTGATCGGCATGCAAATCCATCGTCAGTACGCGGTTCGCCCCGGCGGCGACGAGCATGTCGGCCATCAAGCGCCCGGTAATCGAAATTCTCGGTTTGTCCTTTTTGTCCGAGCGCGCGTAGGAGTAATAGGGAATCACCGCCGTGATGCGCTGGGCCGAGGCGCTACG
>WRJU01000219.1 GCA_009778425.1 Pseudomonadota bacterium | reverse complement strand
CCTGAGAAGCCGCAACGACCTCCAACGGCCAAGCGTCATCGGCTTCCTTGGCGAAAGGCGCAGGCAAGCGTGAATGCAGCCCCTTGAGATCGGAGTGCACGGCAATTTTGCTGCTATTCTGGCCGAAAACCATCTCGGCGCTCCACGGTGTGCTCCCACCGACCCATCCCAGCAAGGGCCAACCGAACACCTCGCGCGCAGCTGCCGCTTCCACTTGCCCACGCGCGCTCAGTTCCAGCCCGCTCGCGCCCGCCTTGCCCTTGACCGTACACTCCCCGCCAAGCAGGCGGCCACGGATGGAAAGCGTATTCAGCGCATCCCCGGTAAAACTCAAGCTGCCCTCGGCAGCTTCCAGCGCCGGGCCGGAGGCGATTGCGTTCAGGCGGAGACGATTGGCGGCAAAACGGTACTCCCCGCTGACTTCGGTTTTGTCAAGATCGTGCAGCGGCATCACCAGTTTGAGGCCGAGCTGGCCATTGCCCTCAGGACGCAATGGTTCCGTGAAATTATGCAAACGCGCGGCGAGTGGGCTTTCGTCGATAAAACGCAGAAAATCCGCACTCGGCCCGCTCGCCGCCCCTTCTATGGTCATGACCCCTTCCTTGAAGTCAGGAATTTCGACCCGTATGGGTTCTACCCGGACGCCGAAAATATCTCCGCCACGGGACTCGATCAGAAGCCCTGGTCCCTTGAAGTGCAGCGCCCCATCGAGATGATCCAGCGCCGGCCAAGCTTTGGCATAGTCGAGACGGCCATTGCTTGCCTGAACGACCACCGAGAACATCCCTTCTTTTCCGTCCCGGAACGGGAAATGCCTCAATGGCCCTTTAAGCTTCACTTCCGCCTCAGTCACGCTGGCGCGCGTAACCGCGCCCTTTATCCAGTCATGGACGTGCTCCCCGGCAATAAGGGGGATGTAACGCCACACTGCCGCACCTTGGGCGCGGGTCAGCCTGCCGGTAATATCTATTTCACCGGGGCCGCCGCCCTCCGCTGGCCAATAGCTGCCCGCAGCCTGACCCGCTGCGTCATCATTGGAAAACTCGATGGCATTGAGCGTCACTGCCAGTTGTCCGCTCTTGCGGTTCCACCCGCCCGAAGCGTCGAGGCCGGTGATTGGGATGCGTGCCTGCTCGAACACTTTTGGAAAATCGACGTAGCTGTCCCGGCTGGAGAATACAAACTCCCCTTCCCGGCTATTGCCCTTGACCCGTCCCGACATGTTGCCCATGCCCGGTATGATGCCGCGCGGCGCCAGCTTGATGCCTTCAAATTCCGAATTGATCTTCCAGTCCTGCAAAGCGCCGGACTCGCCCTCCCATTCAAACGAGAATGCCCGCAAACGCCCCTTTGGATCGAATTCGTCCAGCAACGCGCGCGCATTTCCATACTTGTCGAGCGGCAGGCTTCTGGACAACTGGACGAGCGTCGCCAGATCCATCAAGGAAACAGAAAGTGCGCCCCCATTCAGCACACCATCAGCGGTATTGCGCAATTCGAGCCTGAAATCAACGGGGACACCCAAACTGACTTCCTTGGACTCCAACCACAAGCTGCGAGCACCGAACGCCACGCTTTCTGGCGCTTGGCGCGCCAGCACCCGCCCGCTGAGCCGGTCAAACCGCAACGGAGCCAAACCAGGCGTCAATGTGGTTTCCACACCGGCCAAATCCAAATCCGCGCTCAGGCTGACCGCCCCCTCACCGTCGCTATCGAGCAGCAGGCTCACACGTCCACGCCCCTTACAGGGAACCGGATAATCCACCCACACCGACCAGCCACCGAGATCGGCGTTTTCGAGCCCGATGGAAAGATGTCCGGCAAGCTCATTTAAAGTCAACGTAGCAAAATCGTAACGGCGCACATCGCCGCGCATATCGAACTTCGCTGCCAGTTCTCCGGGAGGCTGCGCCTGAAGTTCCAGATGATGGCTGAAAAGGCCCCGTTCGAAAGTGAATTGCACTGCGGTCAGGCGCAGCGGCGGCGCGGCGCGCAAACCATCGTCCCAGACCAGGGTCGCATCGCGCACCACGATCCGGGATTGATCGAACAACCAGGCGATAGGGTTGCCACGCCCCATCGCATCCGGTTCCATGCGGATGCCCGCCACGGTGAAAACGCCGTCCTTGTCACGCGCAAGCCCGACTTCCGGCCCGATGATTTCCAACGAGCGAAAATAGGGCATCCAGCGCGGCAAGGACATCCACGACAGCGTCGCCTCGACCCGTTCCAGCCGCAGCGCCTCGCTTTCCCCTGAACGAATTGTCAACCCGCCCAAGCGCAAACGGGGCTGCAGCCCCGCCCAATCCGCTTCCAGGCGCTCGATATTCACCGGCGCGCCAACCGCGCCGGAAAGTTTTGCGGCAACCCACTCGCGGTTTTCTCCAAGCCAGGGAAACAACCAGGCGCGCGCCACGACGTACAGGATGCCGCAGATGAGGCAAGCGACCAGGGACAGCCACCCCAGGATGCGCGTCAAACGCCGCAAAATGGCACTCTGCCAGGCAGAACGCCACAAAATGGAATGCTGAACAGGGTCTTTCTGGGCAGACGTTCCGGCAAGAAATGGAAACCTGGTGTCCTCGGCGTTCATCCTTCAGCATCCAACAAATATCGCGCCCTCGGTACGCAATACCGCAAATACACGGCTGCGCGGATAGAACACCGATGATAATTGTCTTTACTCACGGACAAAATACCGGACAAACACTTACACGCTTACCCTTATGATAAAGGTAGTATTTTAGCAATAATGCAAGGACTTCCGATGCAGCCCGATCTCTCCGCGCCAGAAATCATCTGCCGCGCAACGCGCCAGTCGCGCTTTCTGCAACGCATGCTCGACAGCCGTCCCTGGCTGGCTGGCTGGCTGGCTGACGGGCTCGGCCAGACGCTCAACAGCGAGGCCATGCGCGCCTTCATCATTCGCCTGGGCGACGGCGAGGCGCAACTGCGCCCTACCCTGCGCCAGTTGCGCACTTGGGTGCTGTGCCACCTGGCCGTGCGCGATCTTGAAGGCATCGCCGATCTGGCCGAAGTCACCGAAACCATGACCGAACTGGCCGAAGTTGCCGTCCGCCACGCCCACGACACGCTGCGCGCCCCGCTCTTGGCGCGATACGGTACGCCCCGCTCAAGCTCCGGTGAAGAACAGGAACTGCTCATCATCGGCATGGGCAAGCTCGGAGGCCGGGAACTCAACGTCAGTTCCGACATCGACCTCATCTTCCTCTATCCAGAGGATGGCTGCACCACAGGGCCGAAAGTTATCGACAACTTTGAATTTTTCGAGCGCCTCGGCAAACAGATCATTGGCACATTGGCTGAAATCACCGAGCACGGGCAGGTGTTTCGCGTCGACATGCGGCTGCGCCCCAACGGCGAATCCGGGCCGCTGGTGGCGAACTTCGAGATGCTGGAAAACTACTTCATCACCCAGGGCCGGGAGTGGGAACGCTATGCCTGGATCAAGGCGCGAGCCATCGTCGGCAAGCGTGCGGAAGAACTGCAAACCATTTCACGCCCCTTCGTCTTCCGCAAATACCTCGATTTCGGCGCCATCAGCGCCATGCGCGCCCTCCACGCCCAGATACGGCGCGAAGTCGCGCGGCTTGAACGCGCCAACAACATCAAGCTCGGCCCCGGCGGCATCCGCGAAATCGAATTCATTGCTCAGGCATTCCAACTCATCCGGGGCGGTCGCGACCAAACCCTGCAAATACGCCCTACCCTTGAGGCACTCGACCGCCTCGCTGCGCGCGACATCCTCCAGCCCGACGCAGCCGAAGAACTCGGCTGCGCCTACATCTTCCTGCGTCGGCTCGAACACCGGCTGCAATACCTCGACGACGCTCAGACCCACGACCTGCCGGAAAACGAGGCGGACCTTGCCCTGATTGCCGAAACAATGGGTTTTGCCTCCTACGCCGCGTTCCTTGAGGAGCTAAACCGCCACCGCGCCGTCGTCAGCCGCCACTTCGAGGCCATCTTTGGCGAACCAGACGCCCAGGACGACGATCCCCAACAACTTGCCGCTGCCTGGCAAAACGCCGCCGAAACCACCCAGGCTGCCGCCACGCTGTCCAAACTTGGCTACAGCTCCCCGCAAGCCACTGCCGCGCGACTGGCCGCCACGCGCGCGGGCTCACGCTACAAGCAATTGCCGGACAATATCCGCAGCCGATTCGATGCCCTCATCCCCCGCATGATTTCCGCCGCCGCATCCACCCCTGAGCCGGACGACACCCTGACGCGCTGCCTCGACCTGCTCGATGGCATCGCCCGGCGCGGCGCTTATCTCGCCCTGCTGCAACAATATCCCCAAGCCCTGCGCCGCCTGGTCGACCTCATCGGCGCGTCGCGCTGGGCCGCGCAATATCTTGGCCGTCACCCTATCCTGCTCGACGACCTGCTCGGCGCGCGCGACCTGACGGCCATGCCCGACTGGCAGCAATTCAGGCGCGGACTCGCCGCCGAACTGGACACCATCGAGCCGGACACTGAACAGCAGATGGACTTGATGCGCGAGCGGCATCACACCCAGGTATTCCACCTGCTTCTCCAGGACATCGCCGGGTCGCTCACGGTCGAAAAACTCGCCGATCACCTCTCCATGCTGGCAGACATCATGGTCGGCCTCACCATTCCTCTGTGCTGGCGAAAAATGAAAACACGCCACCGCGACGACCCCCAACTTGCCGTCATTGGCTACGGCAAACTCGGCGGCAAGGAATTGGGCTATGCCTCCGACCTCGACATCATCTTTCTCTACGACGACGAACACATCGAAGCGGGCGACTTCTACGCCCGGCTGGCGCAGCGGGTCAGATCATGGCTGTCGAGCCGCTCCCCCGCCGGCATCCTGTTTGAAACCGACCTGCGGCTGCGCCCAAACGGCGAATCCGGCCTCGTTGCCTGCTCGCTCGCCACCTTCCGAAAATACCAGTTCGAGTCGGCCTGGGTCTGGGAACACCAGGCACTGACCCGCGCCCGCTTCGTTGCGGGCGACCCGGCGCTGGGCGAGAAATTCGAGCGCATCCGCGAAGACGTCCTGCGCCTGCCGCGCGACAGGCAGACCCTTCGCGGCGAAGTCATCGCCATGCGCGACAAGATGCGCGCCGCCCATGCGGGGAAAAGCCCGCTCTTCGACCTCAAACACGATCCCGGCGGCCTCGTTGACGTCGAATTCCTGATTCAATACCTGATACTCGGCTACGCCCACGAACACGCGGAACTCACAGGCAACCTCGGCAACATCGCGCTTCTTGGCATTGCTGCGAAACTTGGGCTGATTCCAGCCGATCTCGCCGCCGCCTGCGCCAATACCTATCGGGAACTGCGCCAACGCCAGCACCGTCAGCGCCTCAACGAACTCCCCTCCCGCATCCCCCAATCCGACACGGCAGCCCTGCGCGAGCCGGTACGGGCATTGTGGCAGGAAGTATTCGGGGAAACAGCCCCGGACTGAAGGCCGGTTAGATGGCAAGATCAGTTTGATCCCTTGGGCCACAAGACCCACATTTTTCCCTGTTGGCGCATCTTTCCAGCCTGTTCGCCGGCCTCATCGCCGAAGCCCCAGAAAAAATCGGCTCGAACCGCGCCCTTGATCGCTGCGCCGGTATCCTGTGCCATGACCAAGCGATTGAGCGGCTTGTCCGACAGCGGCCAAGTCGTAGAGAGAAATACCGGCGCGCCAAGCGGGACATAGGCCGGGTCGACGGCAATACTTCGTTCGGCACGAAGCGGTACGCCCAGCGCCCCGACAGGCCCCCCTTCCCCGATGGGCAACTCGCGGAAAAAGACATAACGTGGGTTGCTGTTGAGCAATTCATCGAGGCGCTGCGGATTGCTGCGCACCCATTGGCGGATACCTTCCATCGTGGCCTGATTGGCAGCAAGCTCTCCGCGATCGATGAGCCAACGCCCGATGGAACGGTAAGGATGGCCATTGTGCTCGGCGAAACCGACGCGCACCCGGCTGCCATCGGGCAGTTCGACCTGTCCGGAACCCTGCACCTGGAGGAAGAACAAATCTACCGGATCGTCGGCCCACAACAGGACGCGGGCGGGCAGTCTGCCCTCGGCGCGGCGCTTTTCCAGTTCCGCGCGCGTCCAGTAGGGAACGACCTTCTTGCCTGCCGACCACAAGTCACTGGGCGGCGCGAGAATCGGCCACATTCCAGGCTGCTGCGTCCGGCTGCCATGAATCAGCGGTTCATAATAGCCGGTAACGAGCCCTTGCGCGCCGCCATTGCCCGCAACAGACTGCCGGGGGATGAAACGCTGTTCAAAGAACTGGCGCACTTCCCGGTCAGGCAATGTATCGGGCAGCGCAGCGGCGGCGGCGCATACCGCTGCCCAAGCGGATTTACGGCCGATGGCGCGACAGGATTCCTGGAACGCGGGCCAGGCCGCGCTCAGGTCGTCGCTGTCCCAACCCGGCAATTCGTCCCAGTGCGCCTCGCGCCAGACGGAAGGAACATTGGCCGGGGGTGAGGAAGGCACAGGCGAAGTGGACGGACGTGGAGATGTGCGCGCACTCGTCCCCGGAGAACCCGTTTCCGGCGGCAATTGCTGACAAGCGGCTGAAACGACGGCAATGGCGACAGATACGAGGGAAGCGAGTCGATGACGAGAAAGCAGATTCATGGCGCAAAGAGGTAAACTGAATGGATGGATTCAATGCCCATTGTACCGGCATACCGACGAATGCCGGGAACTCCGGACAGCGTGACAGGAAGACGGTGAAAGCACGAAGGTGAATGATGAGCGCAAAAGAACTTGAGACCCTGCTCGCGCGCGCAGAGCAGGTACTGGCGCGGCTGGAAGCAGTATTGCCCGGCCCGCCCTCCTCCCCGGACTGGAATGCCGCCCATGCTTTCCTGTGGCGCCGCCATCATGGCCGCGTGCTCTTGCAGCCGGTCGCCACGCCTTCCGTCATCCGCCTGCGGGATTTGCGAAACATCGACGAGCAAAAAGAACGCATCGAACGCAATACGCGGCAATTTCTCGCCGGGCGGCACGCCAACAACGTTTTGCTGACCGGCGCGCGCGGCTCGGGCAAATCCTCGCTCGTCAAGGCGCTCCTCGATGGATACGCCGACAAGGGGCTGCGGGTAATTGAAGTCGACAAGACCGATCTTGCCGACCTGCCGGACATCATGGAACTGGTAGCTGCCCGGCCTGAACGGTTCATCGTCTTTTGCGACGACCTTTCCTTCGAGGAAGGCGAAGCCGCCTATAAGGCGCTCAAGAGCGCGCTGGACGGATCGGTTTCCGGGCTGGCCGACAACGTGCTGATCTACGCCACATCCAACCGCCGCCACCTGATGCCGGAATACCACGACGAAAACAGGCCGGTACGCCACGCCGACGGCGAAATCCATCCCGGAGAGGCCGTGGAGGAAAAAATTTCGCTCTCGGATCGCTTTGGGCTGTGGCTGTCTTTCTACCCGTTCGGGCAGGATGAATACCTTGAAATCGCCACTCATTGGCTGAAGGTTTTCGGCGTACCGAAAGAGCGCCTCCGGGAAGCGCGCCAGGAAGCGCTGCAATGGGCGCTGCTGCGCGGTTCGCGCTCGGGGCGGGTAGCCTGGCAATTTGCGCGTGATTTCGCGGGGCGGGAAGGCTGAACACATGCGAACAGGAAAAACCACTTGAACCCAGAAACTGTCGATGTCGCCGCCGGAATCATTGTCCGCGACGATGGCTGTTTTCTTCTCGGACGGCGCGCACCGGGGAGTTTTTATCCGGGTTACTGGGAGTTTCCCGGCGGCAAGGTCGAGACGGGGGAATCGCCCGCCGAGGCGCTATGCCGCGAACTCAGCGAAGAATTGGGGCTGCGGGCCGAACGCCTTTATCCGTGGCTTGTGCGCACGCATGCCTATGAACACGCCTGCGTCCGACTGCACTTTTTTGAAGTCGCGCAATGGCAGGGAGAAATCCGCGCCCGCGTCCATGACGCGCTGGACTGGGTCATGCCCGGCAGCCCGGACGCACCCGCGCCAATGCTGCCCGCCAATGGGCCTATCCTCAGGGCGCTTGCCCTGCCGCGTCGACTAGGAATTACCCATGCCGCCTCGATCGGCATCGAACCCCAGCTTGCCGCCCTCGATCATGCCCTGCAATCGGGGCTGCGCTTCGTCCTGATCCGGGAAAGCGCTTTACCCATGCCCGCGCAGCGGGCATTCGCGAAAGAAGCCGTTCGCCGCGCGCGCGCGGCAGGCGCGCTGGCCATCGTCAACGGCGAACCGGAACTGGCAAACGAAGCCGGAGCCGCCGGCCTCCACCTGACGGCGGCGCGATTGATGGCAAGCCGTTCGCGCCCGGATTTTGCGTGGGTGGGAGCTTCCTGCCACACCCGTGCCGAACTCGAACGTGCCAGCGCGCTCAGGCTCGACTACGCGCTTCTCGGTGCAGTCAAGCGCACGGCGACCCATCCCAACCGCGAAGCCTTGAGTTGGGAAGGCTTCGCTGCGCTTGCCTCGGGTCTACCTCTGCCGGTATTTGCGCTCGGCGGGCTGGAGGATGGCGACATGGAAACCGCGCGCCTATCCGGCGCGCACGGCATCGCGGCAATCCGTGGTGCGTGGGAACGGTTATGCTGAGCTTTCCATAACTGCCCTTATGGAAAGTCCTGCGTTATGTGGAATTGGTTCTCTCTAGCTCATCGAATCGGTACGCAAGTAGATCAAATCGACAAGTGTTCATTCAAGCAGTCCCCTCACCCAATCCACGAAGGCGGCGAAACTCACTTACGGAAGGCTCTCCCACCAGCGAGAAACCGGCGTAACGCCAGGAACCAGCTTTTGCCCCATAAGGGGCGTGAGCAGGATGATGCTGCCATCTTCGTCCGCCAGGGCGCAAAGCGCGCGAATGGATTCATCCCAGGGGTGCAGAGCAAGATCGAAAACTCCCCAGTGCACGGGAACCAGCGCCTTGGCCCGGACATCGTGATAGGCCCGGATCACCTCTGCTGGAAACAGATGCGTGTTGGGCCAGCCGGAATTCCAGCCGTCTATTTCCATGAAAACCAGGTCAAATGACCCATGCTTGGTGCCTATGTCGAGAAAATGCCCGCCGTAGCCGGTATCGCCGCCGATGAAAACCCGATGGTTCTGCCCTTTCAGGACGTAACTGACCCACAGGCTGCTGTTTCGCGTAGACAGGGATCGTCCGGAAAAATGCCTGCCGCGCTCCGCAATGATGCTGATGCCGTCCTCGCTGAATTCGTCGCCCCAACCCAATTCTCGGATTTTTTCCGGAGGCACGCCCCACCTAAGAAGGTGCGCGCCAACACCAAGCGGCACGATGAAGACGGCGTCCCGATCCCTGAGATAGCGTATGGTGGAATACTCCAGATGGTCGTAATGGTCATGTGTAATCAACACATAGGCAAAGGGCGGCAACTCTTCACGATCTAACGGGGAAGGGCCGTAGCGCCGCACAACGAACGGGACGGGCGCGGCATTGCCGAAAATCGGGTCGACCAGTAAACGTTTGCCTTCCAGCTCGATGATGAGAGAAGAGTGCCCCAACCAATACGCAGCCAACTCTTCCGGCTTTTCCGCAAAGGAATCCCTGTTGAGCCTTTGCATAGGCAAATGGGTATTCGGGGCGTGGGTATTGGACAACAGAAAACGCCACCAGCTTGCGCTGCCACCACTCACACGATCCCGGTAAAAAGGAGTGTCCTCCAAGCTATGGAATTTCCCGTCCGCAAAATAGGGTAAATATTCATATCGGGAAAGATCGTCCGGCGTCTGACCGAATTCGCGCAGCACACATCCAGCAAGGACAGACGCCACAGCCAGCGGAATAGCGGTAATGGCAGCAATGACTTTGGCGCGTTTTTTCATCTGACCGGCTCTTCGCCTCATCGACAATAGCGACGGGTTCAATCACACATCAACGATGAATGCGACGTAAGGACACGATAGCGCACCGTTCTCAGTCCGTTCGATAAGGCCAAGTTCTGCCAGCGCGAATGGTAAAGGTCAATGTGCGTTTCATGTTTTACCATTGCCGCCATCAATGGAATTGTCGGGCGACACTCTAAATCCTGAAATTCATTAGAAAATCCAAACGGTTGCGCTCAAACTCCCGGCTCCAGATATTGGAGAAGCGTCGGGTATAGCCGTATCGCACAATCGGGGTCAGGCCATATTTTTCTAGGCGATTGCTGGACAGGGAAATGGACAAAGCCCGTATTTTATCTTTGCGCACTGCCTCATCTATCCCATTGTCCTTCGTCACGTACCATTGTGGGGCTTGGTATTTCACCTCGGCCAGACTGCCTTGTATGAACACGGAAAATCCATACGGAAGGATGCGGTAGAGGCCAAGGGAATAGCTCCAAGCATCATTAGAATAGGCGGTTTCGCGGGTCTTTTCGCGCACAAAGTCCAGACCAACCTGGATGAAGGTGCGGTCATTCAAAATGTAGCGCGGTTGAAGGTGACCCCACCAAGTCGAACCGTTCAGAACGCTGTGTATGTAAGCGTTGTCGTAGTCGTTGGCGTTATAGCTTGCCGTACCGTCCAAGATGAGGTTGCCAAAGATTTGACGCCCGTCCACCCGCAGTCCATATTCTTCACGGTATTGTTTTCCAGCATACCAGCGTTTGCGAAACGTAGGTTGCAGGCTGGCTTCACCGCTTGCCCACAGGGTACGCGGACCGAGGGCTGCGTAGAGGGAGCGGTCGTCATAGGCATTGCCCTTGAAGTCCAGTACGCTGAAGCCAGCAGAGGCGCGTAAGCCCCAGTCCTGGCTAAAACGCTTGAAATAATCCAGATTCGCGTTGATGTTCAACCCGACCCCGCTGCGCTTCTCGTCCAACGGGCGGCATAGGGTCATTCCCCAGACATCGATGCACTCTTCCTTGTCTCCGGAAGTCTGGCTGATGTTGGAATCGATCACCGGACTGAGGGAAAAATCCAGCGTCCAGTCCTTCTGGCGGCGAATACGATCCAAAAAGGCATCCACGTTGGCGATCACCTCCGGGGGGAGGTCTCCGCCCTTTACGAGTTCAAACTGAAAAGTGGCATCCGGATAGTTTTTATCCAGATAATAGGCAAGTGCCAGCTCCAGGCGCACACGGGGTAGATCGGGTTTGAGGTTGAGGATGTCGATGTAGATCAGCGCCGCTTCGCGGAACCGTCCCCGCAGAACGAGGGTTTGGCCGAGCTGGAAGGCGGCTTCAATACGGATGTCTTCGCTGGCGTTAGACCGAAGAAGAGAGCGAAAGAGCTTTTCCGCGTCATCCATGCGCTTCAAACCCAAGAGAGCCTTGCCAATGGAGAGGACTTCCTCCGGGGTCAGGACGCGTTCCGTAGGCGTATTTTCTTTAGGCTGATTGCCGGAAGAATCCTCGAGCACTTCAGCCTTCTGATCCGGGATTGAACGCGATGGGTCTTCCTCTTGCGCGCTCCACGCATAGGGCGAGAAAAACACAGCCGCAGCCCAGGACACGGATAAAACGGCTATCCGTGCCCTATCTCTTCTAAGACGCAACTGCATACTTTGGTTCGAGTTATTTCTTTACACCGAAGACGCCTTTGATGCTTGTCGTTGACCCAGCAACATCTTGCATCAACTCCCAGCTTCCCGCCGCTTCAGTGGGTGAACTCGGACTCGCGCCATAAAGCTGTCCTTCAATCCCTTTATACATGAATTGACTCATATTTGTAGGCAAATCCGGGATAGCAGAAGCCCCCAACTTTTGCAAGCTGGTGAATTCACCTGTGAGCCTACCATCCGCAGCTGTATTCACATATCCCGTGAATTTATAGAAATTCGGAAAAGCCAGTTCTAAAGTACCGGCAGTGGCATTCGTTATTTTCAGTGCGGCCGTACCCAAAAGGGGAATGGCAATGGCAGTTAGATTGGAACCACTAACAGCAACATGTTCAGCAACACCAGCGGCCACCCCCGTAAAGCTGAGATTCTGCGAATTATAGTCAGCCTTCTTTCCGTCGTAAAAATACTCCTCATACGATCCAATGAACGTCATATCAAAAACGTACTGTTCTACAGTACCCTTGACATCCAATACATTCATCCAGTAACCAAAACTGGCGTAATCCAACTTCCCCAACCAGGCAACAATTCTATAGTCCTCTTGTACCCCCCCCCCAGACGATCTCTCTGATAACGTGGACATGACGGCAAAGTCCACACCATTCGCTGTGTAGAGTTTCGCAGAGGTGAAGGCTTCATCAAACAACACCGACACGGAACCGTTTGATTCAATTCTCAGGTAGTAACTTTCCCCAATCCCAAACAACGATTTGAGCTTTTCTTGCACACCGCTACCGGCAGAAGCCAAGGCATTTGCCGTAGTATCTGCATCTGAAAACTCAAGAGTGCTTGTAGGAGTTTTACCGCCGGCCATTCCTGAAGTGGTAAAGGTTGTTCCAGATCCGCCCCCAAAGCTACTGCTTCCACCACCACCACCACCACC
>WRJU01000218.1 GCA_009778425.1 Pseudomonadota bacterium | reverse complement strand
TACGTGTTCAAGGGGCTGAAGCCGGTGAATTGGTGTTTCGATTGCGGCTCCGCGCTCGCCGAGGCCGAAGTGGAATACGCCGATAAAACTTCGCCCGCCATCGACGTCGCCTTTCCGGTAAGCGATGATGATGCCGTCCGGCTTGCAGCAGCATTCGGTTTGCCAAAACTGGAAAAACCCGCCGCCGCCGTCATCTGGACGACAACGCCCTGGACGATTCCCGCCAATCAGGCGCTCAACGTCCATCCCGAACTCGATTACGTGCTGGTAGACGTGGGCGAGCGGTTGCTCGTGCTGGCACGGGAACTGAGCGATTCGGCGCTCGCGCGTTATAAGCTGGATGGCACGGTTGTCGCTACGGCAAAAGGCGCAGCGCTCGACCGAATCGCGTTCCGTCATCCCTTCTTTGATCGTCCTTCACCGGTATTCCTCGCCAATTATGTGGGGGTCGACACCGGAACGGGCATCGTGCATTCGGCTCCGGCGCACGGCGTGGATGACTTCAATTCGTGGCTTGCCTATGGGCGCGGCAGTGATGAAATTCTTTCCATCGTCCAGGGCGACGGCCACTTTTCCGCCGATCTGCCGTTTTTCAGCGGACTGAACATCTGGAAAGCCAATTCCGCCATCGTCGAAAGACTCGCCGAAACAGGCGCGTTGCTCTCGCACGAAAAAATCTCCCATAGTTATATGCACTGCTGGCGGCACAAAACCCCGCTCGTCTATCGCGCCACCACGCAATGGTTCGTGGGCATGGACCGCAAGACTGCGGACGGTTCCACCTTGCGGGAACGCGCACTCAAGGGCGTAGAGGGCACTGAATTCTTCCCCGCCTGGGGGCAAGCCCGCCTGCACGCGATGATTGCCAGCCGCCCGGACTGGTGCATCTCGCGCCAACGTACCTGGGGCGTGCCGATTCCTTTCTTTCTCCACAAGGAAACCGGCGAATGGCATCCGCGCACCGTCGAATTGATGGAAAAAGTCGCGCAACGAGTTGAGAAAGAGGGGATCGAAGCCTGGTTCAAGCTGGATGCCGCCGAGTTGCTCGGGGCTGAGGCCGCCGATTACGAGAAGATCGGCGACACGCTGGACGTTTGGTTCGATTCCGGAACCACGCACCGGCATGTACTGCGCGGCTCGCACCCGGACGGCCATAAAGAAGGCCCTGCCGCCGATCTCTACCTCGAAGGCTCCGACCAGCATCGCGGCTGGTTTCACTCCTCGCTCCTTACGGGCGCGGCCATCGACGGCCACCCGCCCTACCGCGCCCTGCTCACCCACGGCTTCACCGTCGACGGGCAAGGCCGCAAGATGAGTAAATCACTTGGAAACGTCATCCTGCCGCAGGAAGTCTCCAACAAATACGGCGCGGAAATCCTGCGCCTGTGGGTCGCCTCCACCGACTACTCGGGCGAGCTTGCCCTTTCGGATGAAATTCTCAAGCGCACCATCGAAGCCTACCGCCGTATCCGCAACACCATGCGCTTCCTGCTTGCCAACATTTCGGACTTCGATGTTTCTAAGGACATGCTGCCCGTAGCTGAATGGCTGGAAATCGACCGCTATGCGCTCATCCTCACCCACGACCTGCAAGCGCAGGGCAAAGCCGATTTTGAACGCTACGAATTCCTCCGCGTCGCCCAGGCGCTGCAAACTTTCTGTTCCGAAGACCTGGGGGCGTTCTACCTCAACATCCTGAAAGACCGCCTCTATACGACAGCGGAAAACTCCCGCGCCCGCCGTTCCGCGCAAAGCGCGCTCTGGCACATCACCCAGACCCTCACCCGGCTGATGGCCCCGATCCTCGCCTTCACCGCCGAGGAAATCTGGCAAATCCTCAGCGGCAACGCGGAAGACTCGGTGATGCTCCAGACTTGGCACACCCTGCCCGAAGTGCCCGATGAAGCGGCGCTCAGAGCGCGCTGGACGCATATCACCGCCGTGCGGGCAGATGTGCTGAAAAAACTGGAAGAACTGCGTATTGAGGGAAAAATCGGCGCGGATTTGCAAGCCGCTGTCACCATCATTGCCGAAGGCGAGCAGTTTGAGGCGCTTCACGCGCTCGGAGATGATCTAAAATTTGTATTCATCACTTCCGCTGCCACGCTTGAACGTGGCGCGCTCAGCATCCAGGTCGTTCCCGCCCCAGGCAACAAATGCGAGCGTTGCTGGCATGTGCGCGAAGACGTGGGGCAAAACGCCGAACACCCTACGCTCTGCGGGCGTTGCGTAGAGAACCTCTTCGGCAAGGGGGAAGAGCGCCGCTATGCCTGACATCCGTAACGCTCTCCGGGCCATGACGCCGTGGCTTGCGCTCATCATTTTGGTGATTGTGCTCGATCAACTGACGAAAGCCTGGGTGCTCGCATCTCCGTCCTTCACGCATGGCAGGCAGGTCGAAGTCACCTTTTTCTTCAACCTCGTCCTGGCCTTCAACCGCGGCGCAGCTTTCAGTTTTCTGGCGGATCGCTCCGGCTGGCAACACTGGTTCTTTGCCGGGCTGGCACTGGCGGTCAGCGCGTGGCTGCTGGCGCTCACCTGGCAGCATCGCTTTGAGCGTCTGTTGCCGTCCGCCTTCGCCCTCATCATCGGCGGCGCGCTCGGCAACGTCATCGACCGCTTCAACCACGGCGCGGTCGTCGACTTCCTCTCCTTTCACGCAGGGCCGTACTACTGGCCCGCCTTCAACCTTGCCGATTCGGCAATCGTCCTGGGCGTCATCCTGATGCTCATCGGTCAATTCCGCGCAACGACGGACACCCCACCGGAGAACCCCACTTGAACCAAACCGTCCTCGCAGACAGCCTCGTCACCCTGCACTACCGCATTACCTTGCCCAACGGCCAGCCGCTGCTCTCCACGTTCGAGGCCACGCCCGCCACGCTTAAACTGGGCGCGGGCGAAATGCTGCCGACGATGGAAAAGCTCATCATCGGCCTGCCCATCGGCGCTCGCCAGGTATTCGAGCTTTCCGCCGAAGAAGCCTTCGGCCCGCACCGCCCCGAACTCGTCGAGCGTGTACAGCGCAAACATATGCTCTCGCAGGAAATAGAAGCCTTAAGCATCATGGAATTCGTCGCCCCCGACGGCTCGAAATACTCCGGCTTCGTGCGCGAAGTCGACGATGCCTCTGCGCTGATCGACTTCAATCACCCGCTGGCGGGCAAACCCATCCGCCTCGAAGTCGAAATCATCGGCGCGGCTGTGGCCTGAACATGCCCTGCCCCCGCTGAACATGGCTGCCACGCAGACGCCCATCGAAATTCTTCTCGCCAAGCCGCGCGGTTTTTGCGCGGGCGTTGAACGCGCCATCGAGATCGTCGAGCGCGCGCTTGCCCGATACGGCGCGCCCATCTACGTGCGTCACGAAGTCGTCCATAACCGCCACGTCGTCGACGGGCTGCGGGCGCGCGGCGCGATTTTCGTCGAAAGCCTCGACGAAATTCCCGACGGCGCGACCGTCATCTTCAGCGCCCACGGCGTGCCGCTTTCCGTGCAGCGGGAAGCCGCCCGGCGGGGACTGCGCGTGTTCGACGCCACCTGCCCGCTCGTCACCAAAGTCCATGTGGAAGTCGCGCGGATGCACACCCAAGGACGCGAGATCGTCATGATCGGCCACGGCCAGCATCCCGAAGTCGAAGGCACGATGGGGCAAATCGAGGGCGGCATTCATCTGGTTGAAACCATCGCTGCTGCCGCCGCCCTGTGCCCCGCATCCCCCGAACAGCTCGCCTACGTCACCCAGACCACGCTTTCCGTCGATGACGCCGCCAACATCGTCACCGCCCTGCGCGAGCGTTTCCCCGCCATCACCGGCCCCAAAAAAGACGACATTTGCTACGCCACCCAGAACCGGCAGGACGCCGTTAAATGCCTCGCGGAGCAAGCCGGTGCCGATGTCGTATTCGTGGTCGGCTCGAAAAACAGTTCCAACTCCAACCGCCTGTGCGAAGTCGCGGCGCTGCGCGGCGTTACCGCCCATCTGGTAGACGATTCCAACGACATCGACCCGGCCTGGCTTGCGGACAAAAAAAAGATCGGCGTCACCGCTGGCGCGTCCGCCCCGGAAACGCTGATTGCCGAAGTCATCCAACACTTGCAGACGCTCACCGGCGCCACGGCGCGCGAACTGGACGGCGCGGAGGAAACAACGGTTTTTCCGCTACCCAAGGGTTTGCAGGAAGAATCGTAACCGGCCTCAAGTTAGCCTGAATCCTCCCCATTCCCCTTCTGGGGAGGGGGGCGCGTAGCGCCGGGTGTTTAACTCGCCGCGTGTCGGATTCGATGCCGTTATAGTCCTGCCGTTTCCAGCACTGCCGTATCGCGCAGCAACTCTTTCCCGTCATCCGCAATGAGTTTGCCGTTTTGCAGCAGCAGCACCCGTGAGCATATTTCTTCCGCGAAGGCCAAGTCGTGGGTCGCGATCAGTTTGCCTTGCGGCAAATCCGAGAGCAGGGCTGAGAGCTTGCGCTGGGCGCGGGGGTCTAAAAAAGCGGTGGGTTCGTCAAACAGCAAAAACTCCGGCTTCATGGCAAGCACCGTGGCAATAGCGGCCAGCCGTTTCTCTCCATCGGAGAGTTTGAGGGGAGAGCGCTCCGCTAAATGTTCGATGCCCAGGCGTGACAGTGCGGCCTTCACGCGCTCAGCCGTTTCGGCTTCTTCGCAGCCGAAACTGCGCGGTCCGAAGGCGACATCCTCGAATATATTGGGCATAAAGAGTTGGTCGTCCGGGTTTTGAAATACCAAACCCATTCGCGCGCGTATCTGGCGCAGGTTCTTTTTGGTGAGGGGGGTTTCGCCGACACGGATTTCGCCGTGCGTTGAGGGCAGCACGCCCACAAGGGCGAGCAAGAGCGAGGTTTTTCCCGCGCCATTGGCTCCGATGAGGGCGACGTTTTCTCCCTGGCCTATCGAGAAGCGAACCGCATCAATGGCTTGTGTGCCATCGGGGTATCCGACTGTTAAATTTGTGACTGTGAGCACCACGACCCCATCGTTAAGTTCTTTATCAGGAATCAGGATAAAAAGCGCAATAACAACGCCGGTAGACACACCGCCGTCAGAGCCAGCACATCCGAATGGCGAAGCTGCCGGGGCGCGGGCGGGATATGCCTGAGGGAATAGCCTCGGCAGCGCATCGCCCGATGGACACGTTCGGCCCGGTCAAACCCACGCAGGAGAAGCTGACCCAAAAAAGAGCCCATATGCCTCATGTCGATGGTTTTTTTCGTGCCGGAACGCAACTTATACGCCGTGATCATGGCATGGACTTCTTCCAGCAAAACGCCAATGTATCGAAAGGTCATCTCAAAAACCATGACAAAAACCATTGGCACATGGAAGCGGCGCAACTGTACCGTCAGTTCGGGAAACGGCGTTGTCGCCACAAGCAAGAGCGCCGCCATGACGCAAAGATACATTTTCAGGAGGATCGTCATCAGCGATAAAACGCCATAGCTGATTGCCACATCGCCAATCGACAACGCTGTCGCCCGGTCAAAGATTACATTGGAGAGGCCCGCGAACAGGCAGAAAGGCAAGGCAATCAGCACACGGGATAGAAACAGTTTATATGGCAGTTCCGCGAGGGCCATCATCACAAAGGGATAGAACAGATACGGCACCAGGCGCACAAAATCGTATCGCCCGAAGGAGGCGACGAATACGATCAAGACAAAGGCGGAGACCAGTTTTACGAAAGGGTGCAGACGGTGTATCACCGTCCTCCCCGTCGAGAGGTTTTCCAGCGCCCGAAGTTCGTGGATTCTGGCGCTGATGTCAGACATGCGCCCCTGCTTTTTTGCTTCTCTTCACTTTGGAGATGAGCAGTCCCGTCATCCCGGCGAAGGCAAAGACAATGGCTGCGCCGATAAGCCCGGAGGCAGGTGTTCCCGCTGGGTTGTCGGGGTTTGACGCAAACGTGTAATTGGGCAGGAACGCGGTTTTTTTCTGCAGGCTGGCGGCACTCTCGAAGAGGCCCTCCTCCGGGCTAAGCCCTGGGTCGAGAGCAGCTTCCGTGCCGAAAACTTTTTGTGTGGTCTTTCCGATGGCCCACTCCAAACCGTCCGGGTTTGTGGACGCGAACAGGGAGAGCACACCACCGGCTGTCACTGTCAACAGGGCCAGGGTCACGAGCACTTTTTTTGCCGAAACGTTCAGACATTGCCGGGACTGTGAGGAGTCGATGATGTCCGGGCTCATTTTGTAGACGAAACACAGCACTACCGCTGTTACGAAGCCCTCGGCGAGTCCGATGACGAGATGAATGGGCAGCATGAGCGCAAGGAAGGTGCTGAAGGGAAGCTCTGTAATACCCGAGGCCAGGGTTTGCAGCACAACACAAAACGCGCCAAGTTCCAAGCCAATCACCACCGAAATGACCGAAGCCAAGGACAAACGTTTATAGCCGATTCCGTTTTTCAGCAAGGGCTTAAAAATAAGCGGATAGATGACGAGACAGGGAATGAGGCCCATATTGAAAATGTTGCAGCCAAGAGCCAGCAATCCGCCGTCGGCAAAGAAAAGGCATTGAATGATAAGCACCGCCGCAATGGAGAGAAAAGCCGGAACGCCGCCGAGCAAACCCGCCAGCAAAATCCCGCCACCGATGTGTCCCGACGAACCTGTGGCGGGAATCGTGAAATTGACCATCTGCATCGCAAAAATCATGGCTCCCGCGACGCCCATAATGGGGATTTTTTTCTCACTCAATTCGTCTTTTTCGACCTTTGCCACCGATGCGCCGATGGCCGCAACGCTGAGTGCGTTCATAGCCAACCCTAGCGCCGGAGAAAGAAGCGCATCCGCCATATGCATGGTTTGCAAAAGCCCTTTCCAAATCCTGTAAGAACAAACTCTATAAAGAACGCCAATGCGGTCTTTTTTTATCATTATAAGGCCATAAAAAATTTATGGTCGGCCCTGCCCCGCAGGAACGCGCCCATGCTGGGCGCGCGAAAAAAGGCGGCGGATATTGTTCCGCCGCCCTTCTCCCTTCCCCTCTTTTGAAACGGCATCGCTCCCGAAGGAAAGATGCCGTTTCACCCTTAGAACAGTGGCTCTTCGAGGCCGAACACCGACTCGCCGCCCTGGACGATTTCCGTCGCCATCGCCCTGGCATGTACCATCAAGTGTTGAGCGAAGAAACGAACCGTCGCCAGTTTGGCCTTGTAGTAGCCGTCGGTCGCGCCCGCATCCAGCTTCGCCTGCGCGATCTGGGCGGACTTGGCCATCAGCCAGCCACCCACGACGATGCCGGTGAGCTTGGTGTAGACAACGGAACCGGCATGCACGATTTCCGGCGCGCTGCCATAGACGCCGATCAACCATTCGGTCGCGTCGATCTGCGCCTGGACGGCTTCCTTCAGGAGTTTGCCAATATTGCCCAATCTGGCATCGCCCGAAAGTTTGTCGGCGTAGGCGGCAATTTCCTTGTACAGCCCACGAGCGGTAAAGCCGACGTTGCCCGCTTCATCCTTTTCACGCGCGGTCTTGCGGCCCACCAGGTCGTTGGCCTGTATGGCGGTCGTGCCTTCGTAGATCGTGGTGATGCGGGCATCGCGCAGGTAGAGCGCCGCGCCGGTCTCTTCGATGAAGCCGGTTCCGCCGTGTACCTGAATGCCATCGGTCGCGATGTCGATGCCGCTTTCGGTACTCCAAGCCTTGACCACCGGGGTGAGCAGTTCGACATACGCCTGGCTTTGCTTGCGAACCGCCGCGTCGGGATGGTGAGCAGCCTTGTCCATGTTGCCGGCCACGAAATAGGCCAGCGCGCGGATGCCTTCGGTGCGAGCCTTCATGCTCATCAGGAGACGGCGCACATCCGGATGGAACAGGATGGGCTTGGTTTCCTTGGTCTTGTCGCCGATGATCGCGCCCTGGATACGCTCGCGGGCATAGGTCAGCGCGTGCTGGTAGGCACGCTCGGCCACGCCGACGCCTTCCAGACCGACGTTGAGGCGCGCGTGGTTCATCATCGTGAACATGTAGGCCACGCCCTTGCCTTCCTGTCCGACCAGCCAGCCCTTCGCTCCGGCATTGTCGCCATAGGACATGACCGAGGTGACGCTGCCGTGGATACCGAGTTTGTGCTCGATGGACGAACAAATCAGGTCGTTACGCTCGCCCAGGCTGCCGTCGTCGTTGACGAGGTATTTGGGAACGATAAAGAGCGAGATGCCTTTCAGGCCCGGATCGGAATTGGGCAGGCGCGCGAGCACGAGGTGGATGATGTTCTCCGCCATGTCGTGTTCGCCCCAAGTGATGAATATCTTGGTGCCTGTGACCCGGTAAGTACCGTCGCCGCTGGGATCAGCCACGGCCTTGGTGCGGATGGCAGTGAGATCGGAACCGGCTTGCGGCTCGGTCAGGTTCATCGTGCCCGACCAGGTGCCGTCAGCCATCTTGTGCAGGTATTTTTCCTTGAGCTCCTCGGAAGCGTGGTGACGAATCGCCTCGATTGCGCCCAAGGTCAGCATCGGGCACAGCGCGAAGGCAATGCTGGCGGAACGCCACATTTCATTGACCGCGATGTTGACGAGGTGAGGCAAGCCCTGACCGCCGAACTTGGGATTGACCGGCATGGCATGCCAGCCGTTTTCACAAAAGAGCTTGTAGGCGCTCTTGTATTCCTGGTTTGTGGTGACGACGCCGTTTTTCCAGACCGGGCTGTCCACGTCCCCCCTCAGATTCAAGGGATCAATGACTTCGGACGCGAATTTGGCGGCTTCTTCGAGAATGGCATCCACCGTATCGGCATCGACTTCGGCAAAATCAGGCAGATCAATAATTTCCTGCAACCCAGCCAGTTCGTTCAGGACGAAACGCATATCGGCAAGTGGTGCATTGTAAGTACTCATTGGGACTCCCCCTCCAATAAATGAGAATGTCTTGATGCTGTTTACTTCAAGGATGGCGACGCTCATCGGACGCCGCCACCCGTAAGGCAGCAGTTCAACCCACCGCTGCCACCAGTTCCGGCACGGCGGTGAACAGGTCTGCCACCAAGCCAAAATCAGCTACCTGGAAGATCGGCGCGTCAGCATCCTTGTTGATCGCCACGATCACCTTGGAATCCTTCATGCCGGCCAGATGCTGGATCGCCCCCGAAATCCCGATGGCGAAGTAAAGCTCCGGCGCAACGATCTTGCCAGTCTGCCCCACCTGATAGTCGTTGGGCACGAAACCGGCGTCCACCGCAGCACGGCTTGCGCCAATTGCCGCGCCGAGCTTGTCGGCCAAGGGTTCGAGCATCTTGCTGAAGTTTTCGCCGCTACCCAGGCCGCGCCCTCCGGAAACGACGATCTTGGCAGCGCTCAGTTCGGGACGCGCGCTCTTGGTGACTTCGCGCCCAACCAGGCGCACGAGGCCGAGATCAGCCCCCGCCGCCACCGGCTCAAGGGCCGCGCCGCCGCCTTCCCCGGCAGCGTCGAACGCAGTCGTGCGCACGGTGAGAACCTTGATTGGATCGGCGCTCTTCACCGTAGCCAGCGCGTTACCGGCATAGATCGGGCGCACGAAGGTATCCGGCGCTTCGACGGCAATGACATCGCTGATTTGGGCAACATCGAGCAGAGCCGCCACACGCGGCGTCAGGTTTTTGCCTGCGCTGGTGGCGGGCGCCACGATATGGCTGTAACCGGAAGCCAGCCCCTTGACCAGGTCGGCGAGGTTTTCCGGAGTTTGCGCTTCATACTGCGGCGCATCGGCGACAAGCACCTTGGCAACGCCCGCGACCTTGGCGGCAGCCTGGCTCACCGTGCCGAGATTGGCACCGGCTACGAGCAGATGAACATCGCCGCCGAGCTTTCCGGCGGCAGTCACGGCATTGAGAGTTGCGGCCTTCAGGGCGGCGTTGTCGTGTTCGGCAATGACGAGAATGGCCATGATCAGATCACCTTTGCAACGTTCTTGAGTTTATCGACCAGTTGGCCGACATCGGCCACAACGATCCCCGCGCTGCGCTTGGGCGGCTCGGTCACTTTGAGAGTCGCGAGCCTCGGCGCGACATCCACGCCCAGATCGGCGGGCTTCACGATTTCGAGCGGTTTTTTCTTTGCCTTCATGATGTTCGGCAAAGTGGCATAACGCGGCTCATTGAGACGCAGATCGACCGTCACCACCGCCGGCAGCTTGACTGCCAGTTTTTCCAAGCCGCCGTCGATTTCGCGGGCAACGGTGATTTCATCCGCGCCGGGAATGAGTTTGGAAACGAACGTTGCCTGCGGCCAGCCAAGCAGCGCGGCAAGCATTTGCCCGGTCTGGTTGGCATCGTCGTCAATGGCCTGCTTGCCAGCGATGACCATTTTCGGGGCTTCCTTGTCGACAATCGCCTTCAGGAGCTTGGCAACCGCCAGCGGTTGCAGATCGGCATCGGTTTCCACAAGGAAACCGCGATCGGCTCCCATTGCCATCGCGGTACGCAACGTCTCCTGCGCGGCTCCCAGACCGGCACTCACGACAAGCACTTCGGTTGCAACACCGGCTTCCTTCAAGCGCACTGCCTCTTCCACCGCGATTTCATCAAATGGATTCATACTCATTTTCACGTTGGCCGTCTCTACCCCGCTGCCATCCGCCTTGACGCGGATATTGACGTTGTAGTCGACCACACGTTTGACAGGGACCAGGATTTTCAAGGCAGTCTCCTTTGTGGCTTCGTGAGTTTGGCATTGCGATGAATGCCCCCGGATTGGGTTTTCCCAAGGTCTTAAATTATGTCACTATGCCTCGGACAACACATGCTGCAGCGCAAAAAATACCGCGTAAAAATACTGCTTTCTTTTGAATGACTCTACCAAAAAAGTTAAGAATTCCCCGATACGTTTGCGATCGCTCCGACAATGCCCATTTCAGCCATTTTCCGGCAAGGTCAGCACCGCGCGGGCGTTATCGGAAGTGATCCGGACAACTTCTTCAAGAGACAAATTACGCAATTCGGCAAAAATTTTCGCTATACGCAAAAGATTTTCCGGCATATTCCGCTCGCCATGCGCCCAGGCCGGAGGCATGTCCGGCGCGTCGGTTTCCAGCACAATCGCATCCAGCGGCAACTCAGCCGCGAGACGGCGGATGCGGCGCGACCCGTCAAAAGTCATCGCGCCGCCAAAACCGAGTTTGAATCCCAATTCAATGAACGCCTCCGCCTGCTGGGTACTGCCATTGAAAGCATGCGCGATCCCCCCCACGACCTGGGTTCGCCGTAAAGCCGCGAGCACGGTGTCCTGCGCCCGGCGCACATGGAGGATGACCGGCAATCCGTGACGGCGTGCCAGCTCAAGCTGCGCGACAAAGAACGCCTCCTGCCGCGCAGCGTTGAATCCCGGCACATAATGATCCAGCCCGATTTCCCCCACGGCCACGGCGCGGCCTTGCGCAAGCAGCGCGTCGAGCAAATCGAGATCGGCTTCATCGGCATGGTCGACGGTGAGCGGATGAATTCCGAGCGCCGGAAAGACGCCGGACGTCGTTTCAGCCAGCGCCAGCACCCGCGCAAACCCCGCGCGGTCGACGGCGGGCACGACAAACTTCTCGATGCCCGCCGCGCGCGCCCGTGCGAGCAGCGCCGCGCGATCCGGATCGAACTCAGCCGCGTCGAGATGGATATGCGTGTCGATCAGCATAGGAGGACACAGGAAACTTTCCGCATTCAGGTGTTGCAATATACGCTTTAAGCGTATATGATTTAATCATGGTTTTCATCGAGCTGCCCCTCTTCCAGAAATATCTTGCGTTCACCGACGATGAACTGCGTTCGATTCAGTCCGCAATTATGGAGCGCCCCAACATCGGTTCAGTGATTCCGGGCGGGAAAGGGCTGCGCAAGATGCGCTTCGCCCTGCCAGGGCGGGGAAAGAGCGGCGGAGCACGTGTAATTTACTACTGGCAGACATCAAAATCATTGTGCTTATTGGTGTTCGCTTACCCAAAGAACATCATGGACGACCTTTCCAATGAGCAACTAAAAATCCTTGCAAAACTGGCACAAGAGGAGTTAACGGCATGAACCAGCAAATGTTTGCTGACTTGGTGCAGAGCGTCAAGGACGCGGGGCGCTGTCTGCGCGGTGAAGAAGTTCCCGGCGCTAAAAAAACCGTTATCGCGGCACAGGACGTAAAGGCGCTCCGCGAATCCGCGAAAGTTTCGCAGTCTGAATTCGCGCGCCTGATTGGCGTATCACGGCGAACGCTGGAAAACTGGGAGCAAAACAGAACGACGCCGTCCGGCCCCGCGCGCGCGTTGCTGAAAATTGTAGCAGCCAACCCAAACGCAGCCATCGAAGCACTGCACACCTGACGCCCCCGATCATGCGACCGCGACGGGTGTGAACTCCAGGCACGCGCTCAAGCGCTCAAAGACGTTTTTGTCCGTCTCTTCCACACGCACATCCAGAATGTCATGC
>WRJU01000217.1 GCA_009778425.1 Pseudomonadota bacterium | reverse complement strand
GGGGGGGGGGGGGGGGATGGAGGCGACACTGACCCCTCTCCCCCTGCCCCTCTCCCACAAGGGGAGAGGGGGGTACGCACTTGAACAGAAAACGCTCTAGAAACCGGGTTGTCGAGGGTTTTCTTGGATGCGCCGGTATTCCACGAAATCGACCGTGTACTCGTTATCTGCGTCGGCGAGGTGGGTCGTTCGGGAGGTTTCCCGGAAGCGCGCACGGTCAAAATCCGGGAAACGGGCATCGCCCGCTACATCGGCGGCTACTTCAGACAGGAGCAGAACGTCTGCTTTCTGTAACAGAAGACGGTAAATTTCGGCTCCGCCGATCACGAACACGCGCGCGGCGTCTCCGATGGCGGCCAGCGCTTCATCCGCTGAAGCGAAAATTTCAGCCCCTTGCGCCTGGTAGCCGGGTTGCCGCGTAAGCACGATATTGCGGCGGCCAGGCAGGGGCTTTGCGAGCGATTCCCAGGTCTTGCGGCCCATTAGCACCGGATGCCCCATTGTTGCCGCGCGGAAATGGGCGAGGTCGGCCTTCAGCCGCCAGGGCAGGGCGTTGTCGCGGCCAATGATCCCGTTGCGGGCAACTGCGGCGATGAGGATGATCTCGGGGCGGGAGGGCAGGGCGTTCATACGGCAACCGATGCCTTGATGTGAGGGTGCGGGTCGTAGCCGCTCAGGGAGAAATCTTCAAAGCGGAAGGCAAAAATATCATCGACTGCCGGGTTGAGCCGCATGGCGGGAAGCGGGCGCAATTCGCGAGAGAGCTGTTCGCGGGCTTGGTCGAGATGGTTGAGGTACAGGTGGCAATCGCCGCCCGTCCAGATGAACTCGCCTGGCCGGTAGCCGCACACCTGCGCCAGCATCAGCGTGAGCAGGGCGTATGAGGCGATGTTGAACGGTACACCGAGAAAAATATCTGCGCTGCGCTGATAGAGCTGGCATGATAACTTTCCGTTGGCCACGTAGAACTGGAACAGCGCGTGGCAGGGGGGCAGCGCCATACGGTCGATTTCGCCTGGGTTCCAGGCCGTGACGAGATGCCGCCGGGAGTCCGGATGGTTTTTCAGGTTTTCGACAAGTGCGCTGATCTGGTCTATGGCACGCCCGTCGGCGCTTTCCCAGCGCCGCCACTGCTTGCCATAGACAGGACCCAGCTCACCGTTTTCATCTGCCCATTCGTCCCATATCGACACTCCGTGATCCCTGAGATAATGGATACTGGTATCGCCTTGCAGGAACCACAGCAGTTCATGGATGATCGAACGTGTATGCAGTTTTTTGGTAGTCAGCAACGGAAACCCGTCCTGGAGCGGGAAGCGCATCTGCCAGCCAAAAACGGAAAGCGTGCCAGTTCCGGTACGATCCGTTTTTTCGTCGCCGTGTTCCAGGACATGGCGCATCAACTCTAGGTATTGTTTCACGGTGGTTTCCGGGTAGGCCCGATTCTATGGAAAGCAGCAGATTCTATCGTGTGGAGCAAGAAATGGCGGAACAGAATATGAACGCCCGTTCTGACCGGGATTCAGGTATTTTTATTGAAAAAAATGGTAAAGGTATTGACCGTATAGCCGGGGTCATTTCCACGGCAAAGACGTATATCGCTACCCTGCACGGCGGGGACTCCATGCTTTCCCTGGCGGATCGCGCGTCGCGCGCCCTGGAAAAATTCCTCGATACCCTCGAAACACTTTGCCCGGAACAGGAAACCGGCCCGGATCGGTTTCGCTGGACGGCGGCGGCGCACCAATCCATACGCGATTTCTTCGAGGCTCTGTGTGCCGCTGACCGAGCCGAGCCGGGCTGCATTTCCGTTGATGTGCTGGCCAGAGCCGGGGCCGAGACGATCAGGTGGGGCCTCGTTAACCGCCATGCCCCCGATACCCGGCTATGGGCCTGGCTCGGTGACTTGTTTGCCTCGGACTATAACGAAGCCGTGCAACAAGTGCGGGGAGCGAGCGAAGCTGTGGCGCGCGAGTACCTGCGGGCAATCGCCTATCACGCTGCGGCACTGGATCAGCAGACCCTGAAAGCGGGGTTTGCCATTGCCCGTCTGATCGCGCGCTTGCTGCCGGATTTGTTCATGGTGCGCGAACATGTGGAAGGCGCGCTTTACGGGGTCGATGTGGCGCAACGTGGAATTCCCGCGCGTCTGGCGAAAAAGTCGGCATCCTTCACAGGTTGGTGGTTCGTGACGGCGGAAGCGGTGGATAAGCTGTCCGAGATTCACGGCAGCCTCGTCCTCGGGCGGACTCCCGATGGCCTTGAACATATAGACGCAAGAGAACTGAGCTCGGCCGTGACGCATTTGCGGCGGCAGTGGTCGTTCAATCCGCCGTTGCGGCGTCATCGGCGCTATCCCCTCAACGCCCGTTTGTCCGTGGTGCGCGGCTATGAACAGGCCATGAACCTTTTGGTCGACGACTCGACGGAAGCCATCGCCGTGGGGATGGGAACCTGGCATATCACCGATATGAGCCTTGGCGGCGTGGGAGCGATTACCCCGCGCAACATCAAGGTCAACGTGCCCACAGCGGGCGACCTGGTCGCTTTTTGCCCCGAAGAGGGAACTCAGTGGCATATCGGGGTCGTGCGCCGCCTGCGCACAACGAAGTCGCATATCGAGATAGGCATCGCCACCTTGTCGACCAACCCTGAACTTGCGCGCGTAGACGATGGACATCGCCAGCGCGAATTGTGCGTCTGCGATCCGGTACGCCGTGGCGGGGCGATTCGCCTGCTTGCCCCTGTGGGGACATTGGAAAATGACGATCCTATTTTCGCCATGGGAGAAAACTCGGTTGTCCACAAGCTGCGCCCATTGGGCGATGCGTTGAGGGGCAAGAGTTTCGACCTGCGTATCTATCATGTCGCATGAGCCGTCTATCCCATGCCCATCCGCGCACGGATGTGACAGCCATGCTTGATGATCGTCTCAGGATTGAAATCGGGCGCAATGTCGCCGCCGCGCTGGCCGAAGACGTCGGCAGCGGCGACCTGACCGCCCTTCTCATTTCTTCCCACACGCAGGCCCGCGCTACAGTCATCGCCCGCGAGGCTGCCGTTGTGTGCGGTATGGCTTGGTTTGACGCTACTTTTGCCGCGCTCTCCCCGATGTCGGCGGTGCACTGGCATGTGCGGGAGGGCGATTTCGTCTCGCCCGACCAGGTGCTGTGCGACGTGTTCGCTCCGGCGCGCGCCCTGCTGACTGCCGAACGCACCGCGCTCAATTTTCTGCAGTTGCTCTCGTCCGTCGCCACTGTCACCCGCCGTTACGTGGATGCAGTCGTCGGCACGAAAGCCCGGATCGTCGATACGCGCAAAACCCTGCCGGGGCTGCGGCAGGCACAGAAATACGCGGTTATGGCCGGGGGTGGGTTCAATCACCGCATGGGTCTCTACGACGGTATCCTGATAAAAGAAAACCACATCATTGCCGCGGGCGGGGTCTATAAGGCGGTCAAAGCGGCGCAAGCCATCTCGCCGCCGGGAGTTTTCATCGAGGTCGAGGTCGAAAACATCGATGAATTGCGGGCAGCGATTGAGGCCGGAGCAGGGATGATCCTGCTCGACAACATGAGCTTGATTGAGATGAGCGAAGCCGTGCGCATCACTGCCGGGCGCGCCGTGCTCGAAGCCTCGGGTGGGGTTAATTTAGAGAGCGTGCGCGCTATTGCCGCCACGGGCGTCGACCGCATTTCCATCGGCAGCCTGACCAAGGACGTGAAAGCGCTCGACCTGTCCATGCGGCTCGTGGACGGCGGGCGAAAGGACGCACCGTCCTAGCCTCCTCCCGCTTGTCGGTCGAAGGAAGCGTCCGTCCGCTTTACTGATAAGAAGGCATGTACAGCGAAAAGAGCCGCGTTTCTTCCAGATGGATGCGTTTGAGCAGGCCTTCGCCGATTCCACTCAGTTCCTTCTTGAATTCGGTATCTTTTTCTTCGATCATTTCCCGGGTTTTATACGTGTCTGTAAAACACATGACTGCATGCGCAATGCCGTCCATTTCCTGTTTGACATTGATGATGAAGCTCGATAAGCCTGTATTTTTTGCGAGGAAGCGCTGCAAATACGTATAAAACCTGATGTTTTCTACCATCAGATGCGTCTGAAGTGCCATCTGGAAGGACGCGAGAAGCTCCGGTATGGCCGCGTAGCCTCCATGTTTAGAGAAAGCTTTGATTTCATTGAATAAACGAAGTAATTCGGCGTGATCTTCTTTCAGTTTGCAAATCAGTCGGCTGTCGTAGTCGATTTGCAATTGCGGCGGAGAATGGTCGGAATCATCCGATTGAGATTCCTCGGGCCTCAGTGATGTCTCGGTTTTGCTGTTCAAGAGGTTCAACAAAAAGCTGGGTTTGTTCATCGCTGCCCTCCTTCAAGAATTCGGTTCAGAGCGTCCAATCTTTTCGATTTTCCCGGAGATGTGTTCCGAGATGCGTGGCAGCAGGGTTGCGCGCAAGTGCGCGATGGCTTCGGCGCGCAAACGTTCGTTGAGTCTGGAGATTTCACGCACGACCAGCGCGGGAAGTTCTTCGCGCAGCCAGGCTTCGACTTCTCCGACAATGAGGGTGTCGAGCTGCTTCAGTTTTTCGGCGATGGCTTGCGCTTGTACAACCGTTGCGTCCGAAAGGGGAGGGGGCTGTTTCGCCGCAGGTGGTGGAGCAGGCGCTACGGGCTGGCGGGTTGGTGTTGTGGCTCGCGGCTTGGGCGATGGTGCGACCGAAGGCGTGTTGGGAGGAAGGGTGGTTTGAGACCACATGGTCCGCAATCGCGGTTGTGGCTGAGAATGCGCTGCCAGCCCGCTTTGCGGTGAAGGTTTTGGCGCAACGACCGTAGAGGTTGTGGGTTGCGCCGATGACGCCGACGGTACGGTTGGGCGCGGCGGTGTGGCCGTGGTTGACGTAGGCACGGGCGCGACGCCTTGGGCGCGTGGCGTGCTTGGGCGCGGCGACGCGGGGGGAATGGCGGTTTGCGGCTTGGGCGACTGTGCGTTCGGTAAGACCGTGCTTGCCGCTGGTGTGGCTACGATGCCTTGAGGCCGTGGCGCAGGTGGGCTGGTTTGCGGCCTGAAGGCTTGTGTAGACGGAGAAGGCGTGGCCGCAGGCGTAGCGGGCTTGGGGCGCGCAGGTGTAGCGGATGGCGTAGGGGCTTCGCCGAGATCGAAAATGACTTCTGTGAGGACGGGCAGGTCATCCCCCGTACCGTCATTGCCAGGGTCTTCCCCATGCAGGCGCAACAGGGCATTGGCTTCGTTTATCAGGGTGCTGGCAACATCCAGTTCGGCGGAGCCGAGAAGGGGGGATGGGCGGGGAAGGGGAGTCATAGCGCCATCCTGCGTTCGGCGTCGAACGCCTTGAGCGGGAACTGTTGTTGTTTATAGTGCATCCAGCGCGCGCGCGCGGGCGCGCGTTCGGCTTCACTGCGACCGACGACTTCGATCAGCATGCGGAAACGTTCGCATGCGGCGGGCAGTTCAAAGGCGAGGTTGAAAAGCAGGTCGGTGTGCGGCCACTCTGTTTCACCGGCAAGGCCGATGATGATGGGCGTTTCCGTTGCCAGCGGAGAGCCGTTCATGACATGCGGGATGAAATTTCCCGGATCGGCTGTCCATAGCTGGCGGTCGAGCCGTTGCGCCAGGGCGGCATCCGGACTGATGACGACAGCCTTGCGCCCGCCGCGATGGGCATTGCCGAGCAACTCGCAGACCAGCCCGACCGGGTCTTCGGCATTGTGGTAGAAATGGATGCTGGTCACGATGATCGGCCTGAGGGTTCAGTGTCCACGCGCTTTGGCGCGGCCAATCAGGAATTCACCGAGCAGGGGCAGCGGGCGGCCTGTGGCGCCCTTGGCATCGCCGGACAGCCAGGCCGTGCCGGCAATGTCCAGGTGCGCCCACTTGTAAGCGCCGGTGAAACGCGACAGGAAAGCTGCGCCGGTAATCGCGCCGCCGAAACGGCCCCCGATGTTGGCCATGTCGGCGAAGTTGCTCTTGAGCAGTTCCTGGTATTCCTCCCATAGTGGCAGCCGCCATACGCGGTCGCCCGAATCGAGCCCGTTCAGCGTCAATTCGTCTGCAAGCGCGTCATCGGTGGAAAGCAGGCCACTGGGGATTTTGCCCAGCGCGACGACGCAGGCCCCGGTCAGGGTGGCGATGTCGATGACGCAATCGGGTTTGAAGCGTTCGGCGTAGGTGAGGGCATCGCAGAGGATCAGGCGGCCTTCCGCGTCGGTGTTGAGGATTTCGATGGTCTGGCCGGACATCGAGCGCACGACATCACCGGGGCGGGAAGCATCGCCGCTGGGCATGTTTTCGGTTGCAGGGATAAGGCCGACGACGTCGATCGGCAACGCCATGAGGGCAATGGCCTGGAACGCGCCGATAACGCTGGCCGCGCCGCTCATGTCGTATTTCATTTCGTCCATTTCCGCGCCGGGTTTGAGCGAGATGCCACCGGAGTCGAAAGTGATGCCCTTGCCGACCAGCACGATGGGACGCGGGCGGCTGCCCTTATGCGTTTTGTCGCCTTTCCCTTGCTCGTGGCCGTGGTACTGCATGACGATGAATCGCGGCTCCCGGTTTGAGCCTTGCGCGACGGAGAGCAGCGCGCCCATGCCGAGTTTTTCCATGTCGGCGCGTTTGAGGACATCGACTTCAAACTTGAACTGTTTGCCCAAGGCAAGCGCGGTTTCGGCCAGCTTGTCGGGCGTGCAGATATTGGCTCCGAGATTGGCCAGGTCTTTTGCCAGCGCCATGCCTGCGGCGATGGATTGACCGTGGGAGAGGGCCTCTTTTTGCAATGGACCGGGTTCGGAAGAAAGAATGAACGTGACTTTGCGCGCGCCGCGTTTTGTATTTCCGTTTTCTTTTTTGCTGCGCGGGGCATCGAACCTGTAAGCATGGTCGGCAACGATGCGCCCGGCTTGCCGTAACGCCCAGGTGAGGTCGCGCCCCGGGGGCAGGGCGGCTTCTTCGAGCACGGCTGCGCCATCCTTGGCCAAAGTGTCGGCGAACGCCTTGCCCACGGCGGTGAAGGCGTCGCGCCAGGCTTTGTCAGAGAACGAGCCGAATTTGCCGAGGCTCACCAGCAGCACCCGTTGGGCGGAAACGCCCGCGAGCCCATGCAGAAGCAGGGTCGACCCCGCTTTTTCATCGAGTTCGCCGGAAGAGATGAAACCGGAAAGCTTGTCCCGGCTGGCTCCATCCACAGCCTGACTTGCCGGGGGCAGGGGCGCATCCACAAAAACACACAGCGCCAGCAAGCCCGTTTCCAATTTTTCGGGAGAGGCGATCTTTATGGTAAATTTCACAAGCTACGCTCCAACGAAAACGCTAAGAAACGCCTTTTCACAGTTTTTCCATGGTAATGCGTCTGCGCTGGCAGACAGCAGATAATTATGTCTCGTTTCGGTTGAGTCCGTCAAAGACCAATCGTTTCTTTTCCTGAACTTTCATTCGGTTATCGAACAATGATTTTCCGCCGCGCCCTTCAACGGGAATTTACACATGTGGCGGCGGCGGTGTTCGTTGCATTGTTCGCGGTGCTCATTACCGTGGTGCTCATCCGCTTGCTCGGACAGGCAGCGGGGGGGCGGGTACCTGTCGATGCCGTACTGGCGCTGATCGGCTTCGGTTCCCTGTCGGAATTGCCCATCGTGCTTACCCTGACAGTGTTTCTCGGTGTGCTCCTGTCGCTGTCGCGCAGCTACCGGGATTCCGAAATGGTGGTGTGGTTCGCTTCCGGCCTGCCGCTGACGGCTTGGATTGGGCCGGTGTTGCGGTTTGCCTTGCCGCTGACGCTGGTGGTTGGCGGGATGACTCTCTTCCTTGGCCCCTGGGCGAACCAGAAGAGCTATGAATATCGTGAACAATTGGAAAGCCGTGACGATACGCAACGTGTCGCGCCGGGGGTGTTCCGTGAATCATCCGGTGCGCGGCGGGTTTTTTTCGTTGAAGCCGAGGCGGGCGAAGACGGCAAGGTGCGCAACGTTTTTGTAAGTGAGGAAAAGGGCGGCAAACTGTCCGTAGTCGTGGCCTCGAAAGGTTCGATCCAGACGGACGAAGAAGGTAATCGCTATGTAATTCTCGAACAAGGCCGACGCTATGACGGCAGCCCCGGTACGCCGGAATACCGGGTCATGGTTTTCGACCGCTACCTTCTGCGGGTCGAGTCGGGCCAGCAGGTTACGCAGCCCTCACGGATTCGCACAAGGCCAACGCTGGATTTGATCCGGGAGGTGGATAAGTTCAGCCTTGGCGAATTGAGCTATCGCATCAGTACGCCGTTGGCGACATTGCTGCTGGCGTTGCTGGCGATTCCGCTTTCCTTCGTCAATCCACGCGCCGGACGCACCAATAATCTGTTATTGGCGATCCTGATTTACTTGATCTACAAAAACCTCATTATCGTCTGCCAGACCTGGGTGTCGCAGGAAAAGCTCTCGTTTGTGTCCGGGCTGCTCTTGCCGCACCTGCTGGCATCGACGTTGCTGGTACTGTTTTTCTATCGCCGCCTTACGGTGACGCTGTTCTGGCGGCGCCGTGTGCCCACGCCCATTGCCCTGCCGCCGGAGAATACTGGGGAAGTAGACGCGAATGCGCTGCAGGAAGAGGGGGCGGCCACCGGAGAGCCTGTGCGGCAGGAGCAGACACCATGAACCGTATCCTGCTCGGCTACCTCGCCAGGGAAATTTATGGCGCAACCTTGACGGTATTGGTGGCTTTCCTCGGCTTGTTCGCTTTTTTCGATTTCGTCAACGAACTCGACAGCATCGGCAAGAACGGTTATCAGGCTCACCATGCGCTGTTATACGTGGCGATGCTCATTCCAAACCGGACGTATGAATTGTTGCCGGTCGCGGTGTTGATCGGCTCGCTCTATGCCCTGACCACACTGGCCCGTCATTCCGAGATCACCGTCATGCGCGCTTCCGGCCTATCGACGGCTAGGATGCTCGGAATGCTCTGCCTGGTAGGTCTCATGCCGGTGGTACTTACGCATGTTTTTGGCGAATATATCGCGCCGCCTGCCGAGAGTGCGGCGCAACAATGGAGACTGACCTCGACCAATTCGGCCATTTCACAGCAATTGCGCTCTGGGTTATGGGTCAAGGATGGCTTGCGGGTGATCAATGTGCGAACCCTGCAACCAGATCGCCGCATGGAGCGTGTCCGGGTATTCATTTTCGATGAGGCCGGCGCCTTGAGTTCCATTGCCGAGGCTGCGCGCGGCGTCTATATCGAAGCGGACGAGGAGGGCAGGGGGCACTGGCGTTTGACCGGCGTGACACGCACCGATTTTTTCGACGATCACGCCGCACTTGCCTCACCAGACGAAATGCTCTGGGAGTCGGCGCTGACGCCCGAAGTGCTCAGTGTGCTGATGGTGCAGCCCGAACGGATGTCGGTAACGGCGCTCCTGGCCTACATCGACCATTTGCGCGAGAACCAGCAGAGCGCGAACCGTTATGAAATCGCCTTGTGGAAAAAGCTGATCGCGCCTCTCGCTTCACTGGTGATGATGATCCTGGCCCTGCCATTTGCGCTGACCCACGAGCGCAGTGGCGGGGTCAGTGTGAAAGTGTTCCTCGGCGTAATGCTCGGTGTGGCGTTCTACCTGCTCAACGGGATGTTTTCCAGCCTTGGGATGATCAATTCATGGTCCCCCCCGATTGCCGCAATCACACCGAGCCTGCTGTTCCTGGCTGCGGCAGCGGTAATGTTGTACATGGTGGAGCGGCGGTAGATTGACGCGGCAAGAACCGGGAGCAGTTGGGCTGATTGATTGGTCGGGGAAAGAGGATTCGAACCTCCGGCCCCTGCGTCCCGAACGCAGTGCTCTACCAGGCTGAGCTATTCCCCGAAAATCTTTGACCACAACTGGAAGTTGGTCAGAAACACCTTGCAACAGCAAATTCTGACAATTGTAGCAAGGCATCCTTGAAAATGGAAGCGGGGAGAGCCTGAAGCGCCGCTATCGCCAGGTCGGCTTCGGTGCGGGCATGCTTGCGCGTGAAGTCCAGCGCGCGGGTGCTCTGGATGGCTTCGAGCACGACGGGAAAGTCTTCCCGCCCACCGTTTTCAATGGCGTGGCGCACACACGCGATCTGGGTCGAAGTTCCGTGCTGCATGGCATGAATGAGCGGCAAGGTAGGTTTGCCTTCTGCCAGATCGTCGCCAAGGTGTTTTCCTGTCTCGGATTCGTCGGCGGAATAATCGAGCACGTCGTCGATGATCTGGAAGGCCGTGCCGAGGTGCATGCCAAAATCCGCCATGGGTTGCTCAATCTCCGGGGGGGCTCCGGCGAGGATGGCTCCAAGCCGGGCGGCGGCCTCGAAGAGCTTGGCAGTCTTGCAGCGGATGACCTGCAAGTAACCGTTTACAGTGACGTCGGCGTCGTGGCAGTTGAGCAATTGCAATACTTCGCCTTCGGCAATGATGTTGGTGGCTTCGGCAAGCACCTGCATCACGCGCATGCTGTCGACGCTCACCATCATCTGGAAGGCGCGGGAATAGAGAAAGTCGCCTACGAGCACGGAGGCAGCGTTGCCGAACAGGGCATTGGCGGTCTTGTTGCCCCGGCGCAGGTCGGATTCGTCAACGACGTCGTCGTGCAGCAAGGTGGATGTGTGGATGAATTCGACGACGGCAGCCAGTTCATGATGCTGGTGCCCCTGGTAGCCGAGCGCGTTGGCAACGAAGAGTACCAGGGCAGGGCGCAGACGCTTGCCGCCACTATGGATGATGTATTCGGCGACTTGGCGGATCAGGACGACGTCAGAATGAAGCCTCTCGCGGATGAGCGCATCAACCGCATTCATGTCGGCGACGATGGGCGCGTATATCTCCAGTATGGGCAAAATGGCAACTCTCGGAAATTTGGCTTGGCGATGGTACGCAGCCCCTTGGGACTGGTCAAGGCGTAGCTGAACCAGCAGATTGAACCAGCAGATGGGAACAGAATCCAGAACAATCGAACTTTACATAATACAAATTATGGTTCTTTAAAAGTTATTTTCTCTCGCCCGTATTTTCTGTTGTATATCATAGCCACATTCTCTATAATCTTTCTAATGGGTGCATGTATGCACCGCATGTTGGGATCGAAAACCTCGTAATGGTTTCGTCCTCGTTACGAACTCCCTTCCTCACTAGCCTAAGGAAAGACAACATGAAATATCCTCTCTTAGCTGCAGCTCTTCTGGCTCTTACCATTTCTGCCTGTAACGACCAAAAAGAAGCGCCTCCTGCTACGGACGATGCGGTCGCTGTTCCCGCCGAGCAATCTCCGGCTCCTGTGGAAGAAGCGCCTCCTGTAGTCGCGGAAGAACCGCCTGCTGCTGTTGAAGAAGCTCCGGCTGCTCCCGCCGAAGAAGCTCCGGCTCCGGCTGCCGAAGAACCCGCTGCGCCCGCTGCTGAAACCAAGTAAGCTGATTATTACAGCTGAGTTGGATGCGCGGGGCTGACGTAAATTTGTACTGACCGCTGCGTCTCTGACAAAAATAAGATGTCCCCCTCTTCAGGCGTATATAACGACGCTTGAGGAGGGGTTGTTTTTTTTGTTGAAAGCCTTTACGAAAGCAATGCTTGACCCCGATTTGTGCCAAAATAAACATCTAATCGATGGATTTTTCTATGTTTATAAATAACGTGACTGGTAAGGAAATCTCTTTGGACACTTACAGTAACAACTCCTTGAGCGGTACGTTTACGATCTACATCCTGTCTATGCTTATGGCGTCCATTCTGGTTGTGCCTGCCATCATCGGCACAGCCCAGACGACGGCGATGTGGCGTTTGTTAAATAAGGGTTGATCTCCATCAGTCTGGGTCCTTGGATTTGACCCCCTCTATCGGCTCGTGTAGGCTACGCGCCGTCTTGATCTGCTGTACAGCTTTCCATAACAGCAGATTGAGACAAAGTCTTCGCATTCTGGTGCCGCTGGCTTCCAAGCCAGTGGTTAAACGGGAAAGCGGTGCGCGTCCTCTGGACGCAATGCCGCTGCTGCCCCCGCAACGGTAAGCGAGTGAGGGTTCGCCTTTGATGCCACTGGGCGTTTTTGCCTGGGAAGGCGGCGAATCAAGACTTGCAAGCCCGGATACCGGCCCGATGCGAACCGATGGAAGTGCCGCGGGGTTGCGGCGCACCGGTTCCTGTCGTGGCCGGGGCGTCGTGAAGAAGCCCATGCGGCATCTCCCTTTTCATCACCATGATTCCGGTCAGCGGGGACGCGAGCCGGATGGAGATTGCCATGCCGCCGCGCAAATATCCGGCCCTGTGCTTGTCAGCCGCCGTTTTTTCCCTCACCCCCCTGCCCTCTTTTGC
>WRJU01000216.1 GCA_009778425.1 Pseudomonadota bacterium | reverse complement strand
CCGCGCAGTTCGCCACGCGGGTATTGGGCGAGCGCATCCAGAGGACATGCGATAGCTGTACCAAGACGGAGACGACCCCCGGCGAGGGGCTGATGGCGGTGATCCAGGAAGAATACGAGGCAAAGCTCCAGTCCCTTGCAAACCTGGTGAGTGGGTCAAGCACCATCAATGCCGCCAATCTGGCGCAAGCCGGGAGCAATTACCTCCCCGTGACCCGCTCGGTCATCGAGGCCCTGAGAGACGAGCCGGATCAGGATGCGTTGGGTAAGCGCCTCGCCTCGGAAGTCGCCTTGTCCAGCACGCTTGAAAAAGCGCTCCTGCTGGAGAGGATGCTCCGCGCCGGGAAAAAGGAGGCCAATGTGTCTGCCAATGAGATGGCGATGCAGGCGGTCGACCAGGAGATTCAAACGCTCACGCAGGAAATCGCAAGCCTGAAAGCCGAATTGGAACTGCGCCGTTCCCTCACAGGCAATGCGGCGCTCACCATCGTTCAGAGGAAGGCATCGCGTGCCGAGGCTGCGAGAGGTGTGTTCGAGGGCGACGCAGTACGTGACCGGGTACGCGAAATTGAAAGGCCATAAGTGGATTCGGGCCGGATGGTTGCGCAAGACAGGCATTGCGGCACTCTGGTGCCTGGGGGTGCTTGGCGTGCTGGTGGCGATCAATGTGGTTGGCATTGCGCTGGCCGGAAACGTCGAACGCTGGCAGGTATGGATGGACTCTCACACAGACCTGTTTTTGGTCTGGCGGCTGATCCTGTACGCCAACATCGGAGCCGGATGGGTCTGGATGCGCCGCCGGGTTTTGAAGCGTGAGCCGGGTAATGACACCCAATGGCGGTTGGCGCGGGTGGAACTTGCCTGCATCCTGGTCGTCGTCCTGCTTGAATCCGCCCAGATCATGAAAGGTGCGTTATGACATTCACGACAACCGACTACCTTGAGTATTACCTGACGCTCGTCGGCTGGATTGTCAGCAACGGCATCTGGAACGTACTGCTGGCGAGCGGTCTTTTTGCCATCCCGTTCGCCTTCATCGTGATCCAGGAGTGGCTGAAAGCACGCACGGAAGGCGTGGACGAAGGCAATAAGGGGGCACTGTCCTCAGTCCGGATTGAGAACCGCGTCTGGACGGCGGTGATGGTGATCCTCTTCGGGTGCATCCCGTTCATGCCGGTTAGCCTTGCCACGATCCAGTTCGACAGGAGCAGATCGGTGCAATGTCATGTCAATGTCCCGCTGCCGGACAGCACCGGATGGGCAAACGCCTACACGACGCTCAACAGCCAGAACGCGATGGTGCCGGCCTGGTGGTTCCTGGTGCATTCCTTGTCAAAAGCCGTCACGGGCGCGGCGGTAGCCGCGATCCCTTGCGGGGTCGACCTGCGACAGATGCGGATGGACATCGACGCCACACGCATCAATGATCCTTTGCTGGTGCAAGAGGTGTCGGACTTTACGCGCGACTGCTACGGCCAATCCCGTGCAAGGCTTTTTGCAAACCGTCCCACACTCACTGAAGCGCAGATGAACGACGTGAGCTGGATTGGTTCAAGGTATTTCCTGAATACGCCGGGGTTTTACGACACGTACCACGCCAGCACCGCACTTGACTTGTGGCCCTACAACCCGACCCGCGACGCAGGCTTGGCGGAAGTAACAGGCGGTGGCGGGTATCCAACCTGCAATCAATGGTGGCTGGATGGGGGAAGAGGTTTGCGTGCCCGGCTGCTGGCTCAGGTTGACCCGGACTTGCTCACACGATTTGCGGGATGGGCCGGATTTTTGTCAGCGGACGAGGTAGCGGATTCGGTCATCCGTGCGATTGCTTCGCCCCGGCAACAGATCGTTAACCGGGGCGAGAGCTTTACCGACTACGGCGGTCGGCAGGACTGGAGCATCCCCCACATGGCCACAAGGGGCCTGGCAGATTTGGGGATCATCGCGCAGTCTCCCACGCACTTTCCGGGGATGGATTTGGTGCGGCAAGGGCTTCCGATGGTCTTGTCTTTCCTGAAGATGGCGCTGGTGATCTGTATCCCGCTCGTGCTCCTGATTGGCCTCTATGACCTGAAGGCGCTAATGACCGTGAGTTGCATCCAGTTCGCGCTCTTCTTCGTGGATTTCTGGTTTCAGCTCGCCAGGTGGGTCGACAGCACGATCATGGATGCGCTCTATGGCTGGAACAGCCCTCACAGCAACCTGAACCCACTCATGGGGCTGAACAATCATTTCGCCGACTTTTTGCTGAACTTTGTGATGTCCGCGATGTTCATCGTCCTGCCACTGCTGTGGGTGTCCGCATTGGGATGGGTGGGGCTACAAGCTGGTGGTTTGTTGCAAGGACTTTCCAACGGGACTGCTGGCGCAAGAGCAGCCGGTGCAAGTGGGTGGGCGGCAGCGGGTCAGATAGCCAGCAAAATTACTCAGGCCGTCAGCAAATCAGGCAAGTAAAGCTAATCCTCGAACTCGTCCTTATCTATGCGACGCCAGCCGAATGCGTCATACATGCCGTAGCCTTCACAGCCATGCTTCCAATGTGGAAAGGCACGCAGGGCATCGTCGGCATCGTCGGAGTCATCAAAAACCCTTTTCTCTCCGCCTGGGCTGGCGATGAACAGGATTCCAACCGCCAACGCCAGCCAGAACGCCACGAAGAGGAGCACACCGATGAGGACGAGTTTCACGGCCCAGGCAACCGCCTTTGCCGCCTGGGGCGTCGCCCCGCGCGCAACCAGCACGCAGGTCGCCTTGTGCTCGGCGCGCGCCCACGTCTCTCCGAACCATCGGACGAGGCGGGTAAGTTTTGCGACAGGGAGATGTTTTGTCGTGGTTGCCATGATGATTCAATGCTATTGAGTTATTCCAACCATGTCAAACCTTCGCCCCTCAATCGGCGAAATGGATACCCAAAAGGCTACATCCACAAACGGGAAAGGAAAAGGGCAAAGAAGGGAATGGGTGTAAGGGGAAAGGCTCTATCCGAAAGGGCTGAAACGGCTCTGAAAAGGCTTTACCGTCGCCTGTTCCATCTTCACGACGACGCGCCGCCGCCTGCCGCCTCGCCGTCGCCGCCCATTCCTGAAGGGTTGACGCAGCCCCAATCATCGACGGCGCTGCTTGCAACTTCCCGGCGACAAAGACTGCTGGAACATATCTGGCAACGTACCTCGCTCTCTCGCGCACAGTTCGATGCGCTCTACCTTGCGCCAATCCACCGCTTCGCCGAACTGGTGCAGCTTCTCCCTGCATCCGAGGCGCACCATCACGCTTGGCCGGGGGGCATGCTGGATCATGCCTTGGAGGTCGTTGCTTTCGCCCTGAAAATGCGCCAGTCACGTCTACTGCCCGTTGGAGCCGTCCCCGAAACGCAGGCTGCGCAGGGCGAAGCGTGGACAGCGGCTATCGCCTACGCGGCGCTCCTGCACGACATCGGCAAGGTTGCTGTGGATCTCCATGTCGAGTACGGGGATGGTGCAGTCTGGCATCCCTGGCACGGGCTTTTGAAGCATCCATACCGATTCCGATACATGAAGGGCCGTGAGTACCGCCTGCACGGCGCGGCCACGGGAATCGTCTATATGCGTGTGCTCGATGCAGGAATTCTCGACTGGCTCAGTGGCTTTCAAGAGATGTGGCACGCGCTTCTCTACGTGTTGGCCGGTCAGTACGAGCATGCGGGCGTTTTGGGCGAGATCGTCACACAAGCCGACCAGGCTTCCGTCGCACAGGCTCTCGGCGGCAATCCGGCCAAAGCGATGGCCGCACCAAAGCATGCACTCCAAAAGAAACTCCTCGATGGTCTGCGTTATCTGGTACGGGAAGAGTTCAAGCTGAACCAGCCCCAGGCCTCCGACGGGTGGCTGACGCAGGATGCCTTATGGCTGGTCAGTAAAACTGTTGCAGACAAGCTGCGTGCACATTTGCTGTCACAAGGTATCGAGGGCATTCCGTCCAAAAACCCAGTGGTATTCGATGTCTTGCAGGAACACAGTATCACCTTGGCTACGCCCGACAACAAGGCGATCTGGCGCGCGACGGTGACAAGCGCAACCGGGTGGTCTCAACCCTTTACCTTCCTCCGAGTCTCCCCGGCCTTGATCTGGGAACCCGACCAGCGACCGGAATCGTTTACTGGGGAGGTAAGCATCTTGACCGGCCAGGAGGCGGCAGCGCCGGTTGCGCCGAAGGGCAATGTTCAACCCAAGAAGAAGGATGCGCCAATCGCCCCGGAAAAGGAAACCGTGGAGTTAAATGAAGAGACCGGGGACGTGGACGATGCCGACATCCCTGAAATGCTACTTGCGTTTAACCCCCTCGCAGCAGAAATTGAGGAAGGCGAACCGGAAGATGAACCCGACGAGTCCGGCCAGGTCGGGGAGGATTTTGTGGCTTGGCTGCGGGGAGGGATTAACCAATACAAGTTTCCCTACAACGCCGCTGAGGCATTTGTACATTTTGTCGACGGCACGGCTTTCATCGTCACGCCGGTCGCGTTCATGAAATATGCCTACGAGCATCACCAGGTCGAGAGTTACGCTAAGAAAGATCAAATTCCTGGATGGCAATGGGTGCAGCGCCAGTTCATGAAGCTCGGCCTTCATCGCAGAAAGCACGACGGGTTGCACATCTGGACGTGTAAGGTGTACGGCCCCCAACGCAAGGGCGCACCGTTAAGCGGCTATCTCTTGACCGATCCCACAGAAATCTTTTCTGTTGTGCCAAACAACAACCCTTTCTTGCATCTGGAGCAGGAATAGTATCTTTTTTCATACTAGTGTAAAAAAAGATACTATTTCATAAAGGCCGCATGATCTCTCGGTTTCACGATTCCAAGAACGGGTGAAATTGGAAGTACTATTCATCAACTCAATAGCCGACTCGTTGGAATAGAATTGATTAGGGTTGTCTCTGGCATTTCGCAATTTTAGATGACAATAAAAATCAATGAATTGTGACTTTTCAGTCTGAGTAAGAACGAATTCATTCCGTTCAGGCGACAGCCCTCAAATCCGAGCAGTACGTGGTGTACATCGGCGATAAAAGCTCTCGATGCATGTGCCAGCGCCTTCCAACCAGTTCGACGGCACAACACACATTTCTTGCCGAATTCATGGAGTCGATCCAGCATTTTCATGCGAACAAAGCAGAGTCGCTACTTACTCTGGGAACTGCGCACATAGGGACATACCCTTGGCGATGAAGAATCAGTTTTTTACATTAAAACTCAAATGGTATATTTTTCCTACTTTTTACGCGGCAAAAGCCAAAAAATTGCCCTGAAAGCCTTGATTTTGCTGAGGGACGAAAAAAAGGTACATTGACAGGTACATTGAACATTAGTAGTATTGTTGTACCTTTTATAAATCAATGGTTTAAGGGACGACTTCGAGACTCGTTTCCCGCTCCATTCATTTGTCATTTATTCTAAATGACAAATGGGCTCATCTCGCAGCCTGCTGATAGTAAAAGGTTTTTACACCTTTCCTGCGCTTACCAAGTTTGTTGTTTCAGCCGGTTTCTGCACGCAGCCGTAACTTTTTAGTCCATTTTTATGTCCACGGCCTACTCGCAGATCAAGCATTCAAAATAGCTGCTTGATGATTGCCCCATCCTAAAAAGCGAAGAGCAAGACAAGTGTTGACAGAAGAGTTGCGATAGACCACGGGCCGTTTTTTTAGCGTGGTTGCATCATAAACCACCGTCTCTCTTGCGAATAGAAAGCTGCGCCAAGTTTTATTTGCCATGACAAGGATGACGATGTTCAGCACTACCGACGTTACCAGCGTTGCTCACGGAACGGTAACGGCGGATATTCCTGGGAGCAAGCCGACAAGCGACTCGAATTCATTTACAGCATTTAATTTATGTAAAATCAATAACTTGCGTTACATGGAATATTTCATGAAAGTTAGTTGAACCATCCGATTTGCCGACCTTGAGGTTGCACCCATCTAACTGTCCAACTTCATGGAACCACATCACTTGCTACCACGACTGAGTAGCAATCGTTTCGCGTTGTATCGCAAATAATGCTATATTGCGCGAAATATTTGATACAAACCCATGGCCACCTCCAACTCCTTATCCACTGTTCTCGACGAAGCCGAGCGCTTTGGAAAGCTGAACCTGAGCACCCAAGACATTCGTGCAGCACTGCCTGGCTCAAGCACGGAAGCCCTGCGCCAAGCCTTGCATCGCCAGCAACGGCGAGGTCGGTTGGTTCGCCTGTCCCGTGGTTCTGACCACTGGCTCATCGTGCCGTTACAGTACGCCATTGCGGGTGCCCCACCTCTGGAGGTCTGGCTGGATCGCTACATGAGCAAGACGCTGGGCATTCCCTACTACGTCTCGCTGCTCAGTGCTGCCGAAGCCTACGGCGCATCACCCTACGCTGTGATGCAGACGCAGATCATGGTACCCAAGCGTCGACTCTCAATTACGGTCGGTCGCCATGATGTGGTGTTCCTAACCCGCATCAAGACCGAAAGCATGCCGACGCGCTGGCATGAAACATCGGATGGGCGCTTCAAGGTCGGTTCCCCGGAACTAACGGCGCTTGAACTGGTGGAGCGGGCTGCCCTTGTTGGCGGCATAGCCCGTGTCCGTGAGGTACTGCGGGAGTTATGGGCGTCTTGCACGCCAGAAGGCATGGTCGAGGCAATGAATGCGATGCTGGGAATCCCAACCGCTCAGCGCCTCGGAGCCCTGTTGGCATTGGATGGCCAAAACGCCTTGGCCTCGCAAATTGCCGCATGGTTGCACGACAAGCCGCAACGTCTTGTCCCACTGGAGCGCGGGCAAACGCGAGCCACGCCACATGACATCGATGCTGCCTTCAAAGTGACTTTGCCTGCCTATTTGGAGAGTGCCAACACGTGATCCTGCAAACCCACCTGACGGCTTGGCAAGCACATGCGCCATGGCCCAAGCGCAGCCAGATCGAGCAAGACTTGAGATTGTCGCGCGGCGTCGCCGCCATTTTTTCCGATCCTGTGTTGGGAGAGCACTTGGCGATGCGTGGCGGCACGATCCTGCACAAAGCGCATCTGGCGCCAGCCATGCGTTATTCGGAAGACATCGACCTGGTGCTCGTCAAGGCGATGGAGGCTGACGCGCTGGATCAGCATCTACGCCGCGTGTTGACGCCTGTGCTAGGGCGGCCAACTGATTCGCTGATTGCGGATGCCTGGCTGGCGATCCGTAACGTGTTGCAGCCATCGAAGATTCTGCGAACTGCCTACCGCTTTATCCCATTAGGTTTGCAGCGCGAGGAAACCATCAAAGTCGAGGTCAACCTCAACGAAAGCAAGTCGCTCTACCCATTGGTCAGCGTCAAGATAGATACCTTGGACGACGAAGGCGAAAGCCTTCGAGCGGAGGTCTGCTCCTACGACATCAACGAAATGCTGGGAACCAAGATGCGGGCACTGATGCAGCGCACTCAGGGACGTGACCTCTTCGATCTTTTCCATGCCGTGCAACTCAGCGAAGCTGACCTTACACCTTACCCAGTAGACAGCGCCAAAGCAATGGAAGCCTTTACATGGTATCTGGAGAAAGAGGGGACGCGCTTGGGGAGGAACGAGGCCAATGAACTGCTTGATGTGCGACTGGGTAATTCGGCTTTTCGCCGGGATATGGACACGCTGTTACGGCCGGGGCAGCCAAAGTTCGATGTTGATGCTGGTGCGTCAGTAGTCCGAAATACCTTTTTTATGCACTTGGAACCATAGTCTTACATCCACTCCCTCAGCCGCGAGCATCGACAAACACCGATGCAACCAACAGTTCAGCGTGGATGGAGTCGCAGGTTCTTCTGGAAAGCGCGCGGTGGACTGCCGCACGAAGCCTTGAACATGGCTATGAAAGCGCTGACGTTTTCATAGCCGGTGTCATAGGCTATGTCGCTGACGCTTATCCCGTCCGCTAACCTTGCGATGGCCACATGCACAATGACCGCTCGCTTCCAGAGCGCGAAAGACATGCCGACTTCATGCACGAAGTGTCTGGTGAAGGAGCGGCGCGACATTGCGACGGCTGCTGCTGCCTGATCTGTTCCAATCTTGGCATCGGGATTGGCAAGAAAGCGCATCCCCCAATCGCGCATCCTTGGTGAGCGTGGAAGGGTCAGCCCCGGTGCTTCCCGTCCGATGGAGGCAATCTCCAGAGCGATGATCTCCATGAGAGGCGCGGCCATGACATCCTCCGGCGCAATCGAACGCATGCGATCGAGAGCGGCTAGCAATAACGGGGATGCTTTCAGCACGCAAACATCGTCAGGTAGATTCCGCGCCAACTCTTGAGGAACCAACATCAGCCAGCCGCAAACCCGACCATGTGACGTTGAGGCGTGAACAACACCAGCCGGTATCCAATATAGCTTGCCTGCAGGGACTGCCCAGACACGCCCGCCAACCTCAAGGCTGAAAGCGCCCTGCTCTACGAAGGTGAACTGACCCTCCTCATGGGCGTGCGGCGATGCAATATGCAACTCGTGCGTTTCGATGCGGGTGGTATTGGTGAATGCGATCATCTCATCTAGCCTGAACTCCGTATTTTTTGGCATATTACCGATAATATACCGTTCGGCTTCTGGCTAGTATCGTTCCATCACCACAGGCGAACGACCGCCACAGCGAAAGGAGTATGACGATGACCATCTTGCATATCGATTCCAGCATTCAGGGCGAGAAGTCGATCTCCCGGAAGTTAACCGCCGCCATCGTCGCTACGCTCACGGCGCAAGGTAACGAGCCAGTGATCTATCATGACCTTTCGATCGAGACACCTGAAACGATTGGCGCTTGCGTAGATCAATTCCTCACTTCCGATACCATCGTTATCGGTGCGCCTATGTACAATCTTGGCGTACCGTCACGTCTCAAGTCCTGGATCGATGCCATCGTCGTACCAGGGAAAACCTTTTGTTACGCATCCGATGGGCGACCGCAGGGTCTTGCTGGCGGTCGTCGGGTAGTGGCTGCCTATGCGAGTGGCGGATTCCATAATGAGCCTGAGGCGGATTTCGTCGAGCCCTATCTGCGCGCGGTTTTCCGCATGCTCGGCATCACCGAGGTCGACGTCGTCCGTGCTGAGGGTGTCGACATTTCAGCCGATCATCGCGCTCGGGCACTCGCCCAAGCCGAGCGAACCATCGCGGAGATTACGATGCACATCATTGAAGAACGGCGGCAGTAAGCGTAGCCCGCAAAGTCGGGTTGAGCGTAGCAAAGCTCAACTGTGGTCCGGGAAGGCAAGCAGGGCGCGCAGACCCGAGAGCCAGGAGACCTGCCGCAACATCCCTTGAATCAAACAATGCCGCCTCTCGTAAAAGCCCGATTTCCTGCGAAACGATAAATTATTCGGCCTCGCAACCACGCCCGTTGTTGTGCTGCATAGTTTAGGCATGGATAACCTCAATGCGAGACAATGCAGCTCAAAAGTTTCATATATGAGCGCCTTTCTCCTGTCGCGCCAGATAGCAAAAAAGAGGGGAAAAAAGTAAGCGGGAAGCGGTTTTTTGCAGAAAAAGGGCAGTATTATTAATGTGTTCATCACGTAAATGCCTGGTAAAAGTAAGGTATCATCTCATTGTAAATATCCTGTTCTCTTGTTAGGGAGTAGCGGGTCATGCGGCAATTGGTCTATGGGTTGATTGCGCTGCTGTTGATCTACGGCGGCTGGCAGTTTCTTTGTGCCCTGCGTACCGGGTTTCGTCGGCAGACAGTTTTGGTTGCAACGAAAAAACAAACGGCGAAAAATCTTGACGACGGTCTTTTCAATTACGAACCTGTATCGGCAAAAGAGCCGAAATCCAACATAACCGTCGCTGTCTATTCGCATAAACAGCCGGATATTTCTGCCCCCGAAAAAGAGAGAGAGCTTCCGATCAATCCGGCACCGCTCGATTCTTTTGCCATCGAACTGGAGTTACAGCGCCTGCGGCTTGAAATCAGCACTCTGCGGGAAATGGTCGAAGCGCAGCAAAAAAAAACCGGATCCTTGCGTACAAATGAGGAATGTCCGCCAGCGGCTCAGGCCGAAACCGCGTCTCCTCTCACGACGCAAGAACCGGACATGTCGCCCGAATACGATGAAGCATTGGCGCTGGCGCGCCGTGGAATCATGGCCGATGTCATTGCCTCACGTTGCGGCATTACCCGTGCAGAAGCCGACCTGGTCGCTTCTCTGGCATCGCGGGGTCGGCAACGGGGGGCAACATGAGGCGGCGCAGGGTTTCGTTTTCTGTCGATCCTCGCCGGACGGCCTTGAAGCGGGCGGGGTGGGCCGTAACGGCGGCACTGATCCTGTTGCTGGTCGTGTTGTGGTTTGGAGATGGCGACCCGCCGCCATCCGAACCCGAAAATGCCGACCTGGTGCAGCCCGATGTACCCGCGCCGCAGGCCGAACCCCCTGCTCTGTCCAAAGAAACAACCGCGCAAACGGCCAGTGAACCTGTCGAAGTTCCTGCTCCCGATTCCATAGAGGTTCCCACTCCTGTAGAGCTTCCCACTTCTACCCCTGTTCCCGCTCCCGTAGCCAAAGAAAACAAGCCTGTGCCAAGCACAATCCCCCTAGTGAGTGGCGGAACGGCTCAAAACACGAAGATCCCGAAGGCAACCGAGCCGCAGACCGCCGCGCCACAGTATCCCCCGAAGAAGGCGGCCACAGCGCCCGTGAAACCTGTTTCTTTGTCGAATGGGTATTTTGTTCAATTGGGCGTGTTCAATGACACAGATAATGTCGGCAAGGTATTTGACAATACTACGGCACTCGGCCTGCCCGCCCACATTCAATCGCGGGTCGTGGTCGGGCCTTTTCGTAACAAGCGCGAGGCCGAGGCGGCGCGTAATCGCCTGAGGGGTATTGCGGAAGGAATCGTGTTGCCGCCGGAGAAAACCGCGAAGGCAAACGGGAAACCCAAAGCAAAATCAAAACCACGGCGGCGCGCGAGATGATCCGTCCCCGCGCGGATCGTTCAATCTGTTGGGGGAGTCTGTATGAAGATTGAAAATCCGGTATTGGGCGCCGTTGAAGTTTCCGACGACAAAGTCATCGAATTTCCGGCGGGGCTGCCGGGATTCGGAAATTTGCGCCGATTTGCGCTCCTGCATGAAGAAGGCGGCGAAGGCAAGGTTTTCCTGCTTCAAAGCGTAGACGATGCCAGCGTGATGTTCTCGCTCGCCGGGCCGGAACAACTCGGTATTACCTACGAGTTTCCGCTCTCGGATGAAGAGGAGAAGGCATTGCGCCTGTCCCGCCCGGAGGATGCCGTGGTCGCCGTTATCATCCGCAAGGGCGACGAGGCGCCAACCAGCGCCGGTCTGCGCGCCAATTTCATGGCGCCGGTCATCATCAACATCCGGCAGCAGCGCGGTCTGCAAAAAGTGATCGACAAGGGCAGTTGCGACATCATTTTGCGTGTGCGCGGTTAAAGCGCAGTCGGCTATCATTCCAAGGGGCGCGGAAAACCCGCGCCCCTTTTAATTTGATGTCGTCTTTCTCCGGAGTCCGGGCATGAGCCGCAAAATCATTTCCACTTCCAACGCTCCCGCTGCCATTGGCGTTTATTCGCAAGCGGTAAGGGTTGGCGATACCGTTTATTTTTCCGGCCAGATTGGCCTCGTGCCGGAATCTGGGCTACTGGCCGAGGGATTCGAGGCGCAGGCCGTCCAGGTATTTGAAAACCTGAAAGCGGTTGCCGAAGCCGCAGACGGCTCGCTCGCGCAGGTCGCGCGCGTGACCCTTTATTTGACCGACCTCGGGCATTTCGGCAAGGTCAATGAAATTATGGCGCGCTATTTCACCGAGCCTTACCCGGCCCGTGCCGCCGTAGGCGTAAAGGAACTGCCGCGAGGCGCGTTGATCGAGGCCGACGCCATTCTCTTTCTCGGCTGATCCCGGCATGTCCGAAACCGGGGCCGTTCGATGGCCAGCCAAGGGGAGCCGACAGGCAAGCCTGCTGGCCCGGCTCGACATCCATCGGCCTGAAGACCTCATTCTTCACCTGCCCCTGCGCTACGAGGACGAAACGCGCCTCACCCCCATCGGGCAAGCGCAGGTTGGCGCGAGCGTGCAGATCGAAGCCGAAGTGCTTTCATGTGAAGTGACCCGGCCACGCCGCCAGTTGCTGGCCCGTCTGCGCGACGAGGCGGGTTCTGAAATCGTCGCGCGCTGGATCAACTTTTATCC
>WRJU01000215.1 GCA_009778425.1 Pseudomonadota bacterium | reverse complement strand
TGTGTGTGTGTGTGTGTGTGTGTGTAGCAAGAACCGTACCACGTCGCCAGACTACCGTCTGTGCGATCGCTTGCCGAGCGGAAACAGTCCCCGTCCTCGCGTTCATTTTATTCGTGTTTTTACGTTAACCGTTCGTGATATGTCGATTGCCCTACCAGAGACGCCGGAGGATGTAAATTCCTTTTTGATACCTGTGTGTGACATTTTTCTTAAATGTTACTTGTTTAATGACAAGCAAGTCAACACTTTCAACAACACGGTATTAGGGGCACGTTGATTTAGTCAATGCGGCCCGCCTTCGGGCTGCATGCCCATCCGTTCTTCAATCCGTCCCGCCGCCGGGCAATATCTGTTCGACTTCAACCTTCGCGCTGCCCTTTTTGAGGTAGCCGAGCTTCCCGGCCGCAGCATGGCAGGGGAGCCGGGGCTGGAGGATGCGGTGTTCGACGCTATCGAGCTAAGGCTGCGAGAGGCCGGGATGGTCGCGCCGTGACTTCCTACAATGCCCGTACGGATCAGCCTGTTGCGTGCTGCGCCACCCACTCCTTCATCACGTCGTTCACGCGTGTCTGCCAGCCCCGCCCAGTCGCCCGTAGCGCCGCGAGCACCTCCGGCTCGAACCGGATGGCGGTCTGGATTTTGGGAGCAGCGGACTTAGGGCGCCCGCCCCGATTCTTCATGGCGGCCAAGCCTTCGTACAGGGCTGCCGGGAGCGCTTCCCGCGCGGGGCGGAAATGCGCCATGTCTTCCAGTGTCAGTTCCCTGACTTCGCCTTCCTCATCAATCATTGGCGGCAATGGCTTTTTCATAGGTCCTCACCTCTCTGTGGTTTGCCTTGCGGAAACTGATCACCCGGATGCCGCCCGCCTTCGGGCTGAATGCCAGCACATGCAGGCGGCTTTCCAGGAACCCTACGGCCACGAAACGACGCTCCGGGTAATCTTTCCGCAGGTCTTCCCAGACGTGCGCGGTCTCGAAATCGAAATCGGCGGCGCGCTCAAAAGAAAGGCCGCGCACTTCAATGTTCCTCCGGCTTTTGTCTGAGTCGAACTCGATGATCATGGAGGTTATTGTAGAACCAAAAACCATTGTCTGCAAGTGCCGCTCAACAGGCGTGTGACTTCTTTACCCTTTGACACCCGCCGCAGCCCAGGTGACGCTTCGCGTCAGGGGTTAGGATCGCCGGACAATGAAAGGCTGGACACCCATCCGTTCTTCAATCCGTCCCGCCGTCGGGCAGTATCTGTTCGATTTCGACCTTCGCGCTGCCCTTGTTGATGTAGCCGAGCTTCCAAGCCGCAACATAGGAGAGGTCCATGACCCGCCCATGCAGGAAGGGGCCGCGGTCATTGATCCGCACCACGACCGAACGGCCATTTTCAAGCGAAGTCACCCGCGCGTAGCTTGGAATCGGCAACGTGGGATGCGCGGCGGTCATCGCATACATGTTGTATTTTTCGCCGCTGGCTGTGGGCTGTCCGTGAAAACGGCGGCCATACCAGCTTGCCACGCCACGTTGGCGAAAAGGCTCCACGCGGGTATTAGGGGTGTATGTCTTGCCAAGCGCGCGGTAGGGCTGGTTGTTATGGGGGCGGAGGGGTTCCGCGCGCGGCGTGGCGTCAGGAATTTTCGATAAATCCTTGGATGAAGCGCTGCCGGGACCGTCGTCCTTGTAATAGCCTCCGCCGCGCTTTTGCCCCATTGTGCCGCAAGCCACCGCCAGTACTGAAACCGCGACGATCACTCCAATAGCGCAAAGCATCCGGCTCCCGGCACGCATCGCCATGCCTCCCTAACGTTCCTGCTTGTTACGGCAGACTCCCATCAGGATGCCGATACCCAGGCAGAGCGTTACGATGGCCGTCCCACCATAACTGATGAACGGCAGAGGCACACCTACGACCGGCAGGATGCCGCTGACCATGCCGATGTTTACGAACAGGTAAGTAAAAAAGACCATCGTCGTTGAACCGGCCAGCAACTTTGCGCCCAGAGACGTCGTATTGGCGGTGATGATGAAGCCGCGCGCCAGCAACGCGATGTACAGCCCCAACAGAACCAGCCCCCCGATGAGGCCGAATTCCTCGGCGAGTACGGCAAACACGAAGTCGGTATGCCGTTCCGGCAGGAAGGCCAGGTGCGTCTGCGTGCCCTGCTTCCAGCCTTTGCCGATGAAGCCGCCGGAGCCAATGGCAATGGTCGACTGGATGGTGTGAAAACCTTTGCCGAGTGGGTCGCGATCCGGATCGAGCAGCGTGCAGATACGGTCTTTCTGATAAGACTTCAAACCAGGCCACTTTTCTTGCTGGCATAACTCGTCGCCGGCAACGCCTATCGTGATGATGACGGCCATGCCGACCAGGACGACTGGAATAATCAGCTTCCACGGCAGACCGGCGAAGAAAATCACGAAGAACCCGGAAGAGAACACCAAGATGGCAGTACCCAGGTCAGGCTGTTTGGCAATCAGGTATACCGGCCCGAACAACAATACTGCCGAGACCAGGAATTCTCCCCAGGAAATGGAGCGTTCGCGTTTCTGGAAAAACCATGCCAGGGCCAAGGGCATGGCGATTTTCATGATTTCGGAAGGTTGGATGCGAACAACCGTGCCAATATCCAACCAACGTTGCGCGCCCTTGGAGGAGGTTCCGAACAGGTTGACCGCAACCAGCAAGGCGATCCCGATGATATAGAACATCGGAGCCAGGGACAGCAGACGGCGGGTCGGGATGACGGCGATGATCCACATTCCGAGCAGCGCCAGAGAAATGCTCCCGAGATGATTCATGAGCAGTTTCGGCGCGGCGCTTTCAATGATGATGATGCTATAAAGCAGCAAGGCGAAAAGAATCAGCAGCAACGGCAGATCGAGCGGGCGAAGTACTGCCGAGAACAGTTGCTGGACATGAAAACGGCGGCGGTAGCTCACTCGGCATTCCCCCCTTGCCTGACGCGCGCGCCATTGCCCGGATGATCGTCGCCCCCTTCGTCTTCGGATTCGGCTCCGGCATCTTCCGGCGCAGGTTTGTCGGCGCGCTTCTCAAGGAGGAAGGCGTCGATCACCTGGCGCGCGATTGGTGCTGCGGAAACCGCGCCGAAACCGCCGTTCTCCACCATGACCGCCAACGCGATTTTCGGCTCTTCGACCGGCGCGTAGGCGATGAACCATGAATGGTCGCGTTTGCGCTCGTCGCTCTTGTCGTATGTCCCGCCCTTGAGCGAATACACCTGGGCAGTCCCCGTCTTGCCGGCGGCATGGTAGGGCGCGCCGCTAAAGGCCCGCGTCGCGGTTCCGAAACGGGTGACGTCCCCCAGCGCCCGCTGCACCGCAGCCAGGTATTCCGGGGCGACGACGATTTCCTTGACCAATTCAGGGGGGTACTCTTCCCGTTTCCCATGGCTGTCGATGCTCGCCCGTGCCACGCGGGGGCGCATCCGCTTGCCATTGTTGGCAATCGTCGCGATGGCCGAAGCCATCTGGACGGGGGTATAGGCGTTGTAGCCCTGGCCGATGCCCACTGAAATCGTCTCGCCTCCGTACCATTTCTGATGTTCCCGCCCATACTTGGCGAAACGTTTGCGTTTCCATGCCGTCGAGGGCAGCACCCCTTCCTTTTCGTCGGGAATATCGATACCGGTGAGCGACCCCAATCCGAATTGGCCGACGAAATTGGCGATCGTATCAATGCCCAGGTCGTTGGCCAGCACATAGTAAAAAGTATTGCACGAGACGACGATGGATTTGTATATATCGACCACGCCGTGGCCGCCTTTCTTGTCGTCCTTGAAGTAATGGCCGCCATAGGAGAAACCGCCCGGATCGCTCATCTTATAGGTGAGCGTGCGTTTGCCGGCGTTCAGACCCGTCAGGGCCATGAAGGGCTTGAAGGTTGAACCCGGCGGATAGGCGCTGGCAACGGCGCGGTTGAGCAGAGGTTTATTGAGCCTGTCCCTCGGGACGCCGACTTCGTTCAGCATATTCCAGTCCTGGCTGGAAATGCCATCAACGAAGAGGTTGGGGTCGTAGGTCGGCATCGACACCAGCGCGAGTACTTCGCCGGTCGAAGGGTCGAGGGCGACCAGCCCGCCGCGCCGCTCGCCAAAAGCGGCTTCGGCAACTTTCTGCAACTCGATGTCGATAGACAGTTCAATGTCGTTCCCCGGCGTAGCCTCTTCCTTTTTCAGGCTGCGCACCACCTTGCCACCAGCAGTGTTCTCAACGTGCTCGCGCCCGGTCGTTCCGTGAAGGTCGGCCTCGTGGGTCGCCTCTACGCCGCTCTTGCCGATGTACATGCTGCCGAGGTAGTTGTCGGCATCCCCGCGCTCCTCGATTTCCTCGACATCATGGTCGCTGATGCGGCTGATGTAACCGATCAGGTGCGAGCCCAGAGTACCGTTCGGATAATCGCGGAACAGCCGCGCCTGCACATCGACGCCGGGGAAACGGTAACGCTGCCCCATGAAGCGCGCGACTTCCTCGTCGCTCAAGCGGGTGCGGATCGGCGCGCTATCCAGGCGGCGATTGTCCCGGAAAAACTTTTTGAAACGCTGCCTATCCTTTTGTTCGATGGAGATGAACTCGGAAAGCCCATCTATCGTTTTGTCCACGTTGACAACGAATGAAGGCGTAATTTCCAGCGTATAGGCAACGAAATTGCGCGCCAGCGTCACACCGTTGCGGTCGACGATGTTTCCGCGCTTGGGCACGATAGGCAGGATGGAAATACGGTTGCCTTCCGCGAGGGTCTGGTAACGATCGTAATTTCTTATTTGCAAGGAATAAAGCGTATAGGCCAGCAAAAGCCATCCGAGGAGCACGAACAGGGCAGCCGCAAGCAAACGGATGTAGAAACGCCCCACATGTTCGTCTGGCTCGTTAAAGGCTTTCATCCTGGCTCCAGCGTTCAGATTGGCCGATTTTCATCCCGGTCGACCGGCTGAAACTGTGGCAGCAGCAGCAGATAAGTGAGCGGCAGCCATAGCGCCGCGCCAACGATGCTGGACAAGAAATAATTCCACTCGGGGAATTCCTCCCCGACGAACACACGCACACCGGCCATCAGCGCCTGCGCGACCAGAAGCATGGGCAACACATGCAGCGCCTGCAACAGCGACGGGAACCACATGATCCGCCGCGCCAGGCCATTGGCAATGAAAGCCAGTACCACGTAAGCCAGAGCGTGCTGACCCATTGGCGTGCCGTGACCAATATCGACCAATATGCCGAGGAAGAAACCGATGCCCATGCCGATATACTGGGGTTCGCGGATGCACCAGAAAACCAGCACCAGCGCGGCCCAGTCCGGGATGCCGGGGCGGTGGCCGAAGGGGACGTAGCTCAATACGAGTCCGATGAAAAGGCTCAAATATACGAACCACGGTTTGGGCGGTCGCAGAAGGCGGTTGGAACGATTGCTCAACTGCATGCTCAGTCTCTCCCTCCAGGCTGCTGCGCCTTCGGCAAAACCGGGAGAGGCGGCTCGCCCGTCTCCGGCCTGGGTGGAGAGGGAGGCAATTCCGAGCGGCCCAGTACCAGCACCCTCAGACTCTTCTCAACCCCTCCCAAGGGGCGGCAGGCGATATGGGCAAAATCGCCGGCTTCACGGTCGACGCTCTCGACTTTGGCCACGGGAAACCCCGGCAGGAATATGCCGTCAAGCCCTGAAGTCACCAGGACGTCATCGGGCTTGATGTCCGCATTGGCAAGTACGAAACGCAATTCGAGCGACCCCGGCCCAATATCCGACTGGACAGCCTGCTGCCAGCGTTTGGAGACGTCGCCCAATGTACGCAGCCCTTGCCCGGTGCCAAACATCACCCCGCGCAGGCCGTTGCGCATGACCTGCACCGGAACCGCCTGGTTACGATCCGTGACGAGGGTGACTTCGGACTGGGTCGGATAAACCCGCGTCACTTGCCCGAGCAGGCCATCGGCATCGACGACCGCAAGTCCGTGAGTAATGCCCGCCTTTTTGCCCCGATCGAGAATGACCTTGCGGGAGGACGAATCGGGCACGTTGTAGAGCACTTCCGCCGCAATGCTCTTGACTGGCGTTTTCTTGCGCATGCCGAGAAGCTCGCGCAGTTTGACATTTTCCTGTTCAAGCTCATCGAAGCGCAGCAGCCGTTCAGCGCCTTCGAGCCTGTACTGGCGCAATTTGACGTTTTCGTCCTGCAAATCTGTCAGGCTGGAGAAATGTTCCGTGGCATTGCTGACCAGTTTGGCCGATTCGGACGCAACCGTGCTCACGGGCGAAGCCGCCGTAAACAGGTATCCGCGCAAGGGCTCCATGTAACGGAAACGCAGGTCGGCCACCAGCATCACCACGCAAACCGTGATGTAGATCAGCAAGCGGACTTTCGGTGACACTCCGCGCCTGAAAACAGGGTGCGTTTGAAAATTGGAGACAGGCATCCAATAGTTTCCGGACGATAGCGGTTATTCAGGGTTGATCCGTCCAGCTATCGACATTGCCTTAATCCGACGTGAAGATGGAAGCCAGCTTGTCCATCCGGTCGAGCGCCATGCCGCAGCCGCGCGCAACACAGGTGAGCGGCTCCTCGGCAACGATGACCGGCAGGCCGGTTTCTTCCATCAACAGCCGGTCGAGGTCGCGCAGCAAGGCTCCCCCGCCGGTCAGTACCAGACCGCGTTCGGCGATGTCGGCTCCCAATTCGGGCGGCGTTTCTTCGAGGGCAATCTTGACCGAGGAAACGATCTGGTTGATCGGTTCGGTAAGCGCCTCAAGGATTTCATTGGACGAAATCGTAAAGCTGCGTGGAATGCCTTCGGCGAGATTGCGGCCCTTGACTTCCAGTTCGCGCACTTCCGAACCGGGAAAAGCGGAACCGATTTCTTTCTTGATGTTCTCGGCAGTTGTATCGCCAATCAGCATGCCGTAATTGCGGCGGATGTAATTGACGATGGATTCGTCGAACTTGTCGCCGCCGACCCGGACGCTGCCCCGGTAGACCATGCCGCCCAGCGAGATGACTCCAACCTCGGTTGTGCCGCCGCCAATATCGACCACCATCGAACCGAGCGCGTCCGAAACCGGCAGGCCCGAACCGATGGCCGCCGCCATCGGCTCCTCGATCAGGTAGACCTGCGAAGCGCCCGCAGCCAGCGCGGCGTCGCGGATGGCGCGGCGCTCGACCTGGGTCGAACCGCAAGGCACACAAATGATGATCCGGGGGCTGGGCGAAAGCAGCTTGGAATCGTGCACCCGTTTGATGAACTGTTTGATCATCTGCTCGGTGACTTCAAAGTCGGCAATTACGCCGTCTTTCATCGGGCGGATGGCCTCGATGTTCTTGGGAGTCTTGCCGAGCATCTGCTTGGCTTCCTGGCCGACCGCCTGGATGACGCGCTTGGAATTGGGGCCGCCTTCGACGCGTATGGCCACAACAGAAGGCTCGTCGAGGACAACCCCCTTGCCACGCACGTAAATCAGGGTATTGGCCGTACCGAGATCGATCGCGAGATCACTGGAAAAATAAGAACGCAGCAAACCAAACATAAGAATCCCGAACCGGTTGGAAGTTTTTGTTCCGCGCACATGCGCGCCCGAAAACTGAAAAAAGCAAGAAGAGCAGTATGATACTCTACAACCCTTCGTAAATTCAGCAGGTATTTCTCACATGCCGCTCTCCAACGAACAACTCATGCGTCTCGCCCGCCTTGCCCGCCTGTCGATACCCGACGACAAGGTGGATATTACACGCAAACAGCTCGATAGCATATTTATATTGATCGCGCAAATGCAGGCCGTCAATACCACGGGAATTGAACCGATGAGCCACCCGCAGGAATTGGCTGCCCGTTTGCGCGAGGATGTTGTCACTGAAACCGATTGCCGCACGGCATTCCAAGCCATCGCCCCGCATACTGAGGCTGGACTCTACCTTGTTCCCAAGGTTATAGAATAGCCAAATAAAGCACTAGTCCCGAATTTTGTTTCATTTTTCCCCTGCCGTGCCATGACTCCCGTACCTATTTTCGATGCCCCCGTTTCCGCCCTGCGCCGCGCGCTGGATGAAAAGGAAATTTCCAGCGTTGAACTCACCAACATTTTTCTCGACCGCATCGAAGCTTTCGACCCGGAGCTGAATGCCTTCATCACCGTCGACCGTGACCGGGCGCTTGCCGAGGCGCGCTCGGCGGATGCGCGCATCGCCCGCAACGAGGCCGACCCGCTCACCGGCATCCCGCTCGCCCACAAGGATGTGTTCTGTACCGAAGGCATACTGACCACCTGCGCCTCCAGAATGCTGTCCAATTTCGTCAGCCCCTATGACGCTCATGTGGTAAGCCTGTTGAAACAGGCGGGCGCGGTAAGCCTGGGCAAGACCAATCTGGACGAATTCGCGATGGGTTCATCGTGCGAGACTTCGTATTACGGGCCGGTCATCAACCCCTGGAAACCCGGCACTATTGCCGGCGGTTCTTCGGGCGGTTCAGCGGCGGCGGTCGCGGCGCGGCTCGTACCCATTGCCACGGGAACCGACACCGGCGGCTCGGTGCGCCAACCCGCAGCATTTTGCGGCATTACCGGAATCAAGCCGACTTACGGGCTCATCAGCCGCTACGGCACTATCGCTTGCGCCTCCTCGCTCGACCAGGGGGGCGCTTTCGGCGCGTCCGCCGAAGACTGCGCGTTCTTGCTCTCGTCCATGACCGGGTTCGATACGCGCGATTCGACCAGCCTCGACCGCCCGGTGGAAAATTACGCCGCCATCATCGGGGCGGGCGCGCCCGATGCCGCCCGCCCGCTCGACGGCCTCACCATCGGCGTGCCACGGGATTTCTTCTCAACGGGGCTGAACGATGAAATACGGACTGCCGTCGAGGGCGCGCTGGCACAGTACCGCGCCCTGGGCGCGTCGTTGCGTGACATCGACCTGCCCAATGTCCGTCTGGCGGTTCCGGCCTATTACGTCATCGCGATGGCCGAGGCGTCGAGCAACCTTACCAAGTTCGACGGTGTGCGCTACGGGCATCGCGCTGCCGAATATGCCGATCTCGTCGACATGTATTGCAAGAGCCGCAGCGAAGGATTCGGCGCAGAGGTGCAACGGCGTATCCTGACCGGGACTTTCGTGCTGTCGCACGGCTATTACGACGCCTATTACCTTCAGGCGCAGAAATTGCGGCGGCTGATTACCGGGGATTTCGAGCGCGCCTTTGCCGAATGCGACCTGATTGCCTGCCCGACTTCGCCAGCAACAGCCTGGGCTTTGGGCGAGATGAGCGATGACCCGGTACAGATGTATCTGGGCGACATTTACACTTCGCCTGTCAACCTCGCCGGCTTGCCGGGGCTTTCCCATCCTTGCGGGTTCAATGCCGCCGGACTGCCGATCGGGCTGCAACTGATCGGCAGCTATTTCTCCGAAGCGCGCCTGCTGACCGCCGCCCATCGCTTCCAGCAGGCCACCGACTGGCACTTGCGCCGCCCCCCGATTGCCGGAAGCGCGCACATCCCCGACACAATAGATAAATGAAATTGAAATGAGCAGATCGGATTGGGAAGTCGTCATCGGGCTGGAAATTCACGCCCAACTCAACACCGCCTCCAAGATTTTCTCGGGGGCCAGCACCGCGTTCGGCGCGCAACCCAACGCGCAGGCTTGCGCCGTGGATATTGGCCTGCCCGGCATGCTGCCGGTTCTGAACCGGGGCGCGGTCGAACGCGCCATTCGTTTCGGCCTGGCCCTGGGCTCGCGCGTCGCGCCGAAAAGCATCTTTGCGCGCAAAAGCTATTTTTATCCTGATCTGCCCAACGGCTACCAGATCAGCCAATTTGAGCAGCCTGTGGTACAGGGAGGCGCCATTACGATCCGGATCGGCGACGGGGAAGACGCTTACGAAAAAACCGTCCGCCTCACGCGCGCCCATCTCGAAGAAGACGCGGGCAAATCGCTGCACGAAGATTTTCACGGCATGAGCGGTATCGACCTCAACCGCGCGGGCACGCCGCTCCTGGAGATCGTCTCCGAGCCTGACATGCGCTCTTCCGCCGAAGCTGTCGCTTATGCGCGCACCATGCACGCGCTGGTGCGCTGGATCGACATCTGCGACGGCAATATGCAGGAAGGCTCCTTCCGGTGCGATGCCAACGTCTCGGTGCGCAAAAAGGGGGCAGAGGCATTCGGAACCCGGCGCGAAATCAAAAACCTCAACTCCTTCCGTTTCCTGCAACAAGCCATCGACTTCGAGGTCGGCTGGCAGATCGAAACGCTGGAAGACGGGGGGAGCTTCGTCCAGGCCACCGTGCTTTTCGACCCCGCCACCGGGCAGACGCGGATGATGCGCTCCAAGGAAGACGCGCACGATTACCGCTATTTCCCCGACCCCGACCTGCTGCCGCTGGTGATCGAACCGGAATGGATCGAGCGGGTCAGAGCGACGATGCCCGAATTGCCGACAGCGATGAAAGCGCGCTTCGAGCGCGAATTGGGCCTGTCCGCTCAGGATGCCGGTGCGCTCACCGTGACCAAGGAAGTAGCGGATTATTTTCAGGCCGCCGTTGCCGCCGCAGGCGCGGCGCATGCCAAGCTCTGCGCCAACTGGGTGATGGGAGAACTTGCGGCGCGTCTGAACAAGGCCGGGTTGGAAATCGTTTGCGCACCGGTCTCCCCCGCGCAACTGGCCGGACTGCTCCTGCGCGTCGCCGACGGTTCCATCTCCAACGCCATCGCGCGCAAGGTGTTCGAGGCGCTCTGGAATGGCGAAGGCGATGGGGCGGACGAGATCATCGAGCGCCAGGGATTGAAACAAGTCACCGACAGCGGCGCGCTCGAAGCGATGATCGACGAGGCTATCGCCGCCAATCCGAAATCGGTCGAAGAGTTCCGCGCCGGCAAGGAAAAGGCGCTCAACGCCCTAGTCGGGCAGGTCATGAAAGCCAGCCGTGGCAAGGCCAACCCGGCCCAGGTCAACGAACTCATGCGGCGTAAGCTGTGTGCTTGAAGCCCCCGGGAAGTCCCGGCGCTCCCCCGTGCGGTTTTTCGCGGCGGGCAGAGGCATGACTTCATAGTCTCCCGGATAAAGCCGTGCTATGGTGAATCGCGCCCGAAGTTGTAATCAGCAACTCAAAGACAACGGAAATCCAACATGGAATGCCCGCTCTGCGCCATCAATCGGGATGAACTCATCTGGCAGGATGAGCGTTGCCGCGTCATTTCGGGTAATGATCCCGATTATCCAGGCTATTTCCGGGTCGTATGGGGCGAACACGTCTCCGAAATGAGCGATCTGGATGCTCGCGCGCGCCGTCATTTCATGGACGTGGTGTTTGCTGTCGAAAGCAGCCTGCGCACCCTGATGGCGCCTGACAAAATCAACCTGGCCAGCCTCGGCAACAAAGTTGGGCACCTGCATTGGCACGTCATCGCGCGTTTTGCCGACGACCGCCATTTTCCCGAGTCCATCTGGGGCCGCGAACAACGCCAGGCGCCAACGCGCAAGGCACCCAGCCATACTGAGCTGATTGCCCGTATGAGCTTTGATCTTGCCCAAATTTCAGTTAGTTGTTAATAATCCATCGAAACACATTTTGCTTGCCCCGGAGCTTTCATGGACTACCACAACCCTGCACAATGCCTGGGTTTATTGCAGAATCTGCCGACCGACAGCCCCATAGAGCGGTTTTCCGTGCTGGCGGAGATCGTCGCCGGCCTGCTCGCCGCCCGGCCTTTGCCCGAACAACACCTCGAAGTTCTGGAGATGGCCCGCCCCTTGATCAACAAGGCACGAGCCAAGCTTTCCGGTCTCGATGGCGACGAACCGCTGCCTCCCGACAGCCAGCACAACGAACTTTTGCTGAAGGTCATCAAGACATGGCACGACCTTTCGCGCTCTTACGCCCTCATTGCCGCGCTGGACGCCGAAACAGGAGCTCTGAAGGATCAACGCGCATCGCTCGCGCAACGCCGCACGTACTACGCGGGCAAGGTCGTATCCGAATATTATCGCGCGCACCGCGCCCTGCCCGCCGGTTTATGGAAGCAGGTGCACGAATGTTTCATCGCTGCCGAGCAGGAAAACATTCATTCCACCCGCGTCTCCGACACGCTCAACGTCGTCTGGAAAGCGCAAAGCGCGCAGGAAGCCTATATCTCCATCCTGCTGCTCGATCTGGC
>WRJU01000214.1 GCA_009778425.1 Pseudomonadota bacterium | reverse complement strand
CCACCTGGAAGCGCGGTTATGGAACGACATCTTCTGCATGGCGCAGGATCACATCAATCTTCCGCGCGGCACGATCAAGGCCACCGTGTTGATCGAGACCATCCTGGCCACCTTCGAGATGGAAGAAATCCTCTTTGAACTGCGCGAGCATTCCGCCGGACTGAACGCCGGGCGATGGGACTATATTTTTTCCTGCATCAAGAAATTCCGGAAAAACAAATCGTTCTGCCTTGCCGACCGGGGCGCGATTACGATGGAAGTCCCGTTCATGCGCTCGTATGCCCTCGCGCTGGTGCAGGTTTGTCATAAGCGCGGCGCGCCCGCCATCGGCGGCATGAGCGCGCTGATTCCCATCAAGGACGACCCGGCGGCCAACGAAAAAGCGCTGGCGGGGGTGCGTCACGACAAACGGCGCGACGCTTCCGACGGCTACGATGGCGGATGGGTTGCCCATCCAGGGCTGATCGGCCTGGCGATGGAAGAATTTACAGGCGTTCTCGGCAGCAAACCCAACCAGTGGGAAAAAATACCCGCTGGCTCGTTCGGTCCGAAAGACTGGCTTGATTTCCGGCCGGAGCAGCCCATTACCGAAACAGGCTTGCGCAACAACATCCACGTCGGCATCCACTACCTCGGTTCCTGGCTCGCGGGCAATGGCTGTGTGCCGATCCGCAACCTGATGGAAGACGCCGCCACGGCTGAAATCTCCCGCTCACAAGTCTGGCAATGGGTCGTCTCCCCCAAGGGCATCCTGGACGACGGGCGCAAGGTTACAGCGGAAATGGTGCGCGCGATGATTGACGAGGAACTTGAAAAGGTCAAAGAAATCGTCACTGCTCAAGGCGAAGACTCTGCCACCTATGACCAAGCGGCGAAAATCTTCGTCGACATGTCACTCACGCCGGAATATCCGGAATTCCTGACGCTGCCGCTGTATGAGGCGATGGCGTAAACGCGCGTCGAGCTACACGCATATCCCTCTCCCGCCTTGCGGGAGAGGGAACCTTTGAAGGGCGAGAGAGGGAGCCTTTGAGGGGCGGGAGAGGGGCAACGATTGCCTCTCTCCCCCAACCCTTCTCCCGCTTGCGGGAGAGATGCGTTTTTTGTACACGCTTGAACCGCTCTACTCTAAATACCCATCTCCTCTTGCGAGGGCGCAAGCACGATCCGGGTATCCTTTTCGATGAATCCCAGGAAAAACGCCATTGCCGCTTCAGACACTGCGATGCAGCCCGCCGTGGGGCTGCCGGTAGCAACGTGCAGGAAAATCGCTGAACCCTTTCCAGGCACGACGGGCGCGGTGTTGTAGTCGATTGCCAGCGCGTATTTGTATTGTTTCCCGTAATCCGCAAGCCGTTCGGCGGATGACCAATCGGCGTCCGGCGCGTCCGCGTGCGCCCACTGATTGTAAAACTTTGAGGCCGGGTCATCCACCCAGACATCGTTTGGGGAAATCTTCGTGTATGGCAGCGACGCGCCGGGATCCTCTGCATTGCCGAAGGCGCGGCCAAATGTGAACACCCCCGTTGGGGTCGCTCCGTCCCCTTCGCGCTTGTCTTTCCTGAAACCGTTTTTCCCGAGCCAGCCGTCCGTCGAAAACCGCAAGCTCCAAAGGCTATCGACCTTGGCGTAGGCGCGCAGCAGCGCCCGGTTTTTCTTCCCGCCCGTCCCATCGGCTTCGGTCACGACAATCACCCGCGCTGCGCCGCTCGCGTGTTTCTCCAGAACTTGCCGCGTAGCGGTATCGACCAGCACGGGGTCGCGTACCAGAAAATCGAAAAAAGTCTTTGGATACGGTTCATCCTTCAAGCGGTAATGCCACCATTCCTCCTGTAGCCGTCCAAACCCGCGCGTCTCCATCGCCGCCCGCAAAATGTCGCGGTTCGCAGCCTGCACCGAAGTGATCCCCGACGCGCCGTGGTGCGAGACTTTCCCGAAGAGATCGAAAGGGGAACCCATATCGACCTCCTGCCCGCTTTTCAGGTCGATCAGGGTCAAATCCAGCACACTGCCGCGCGAATGCCCGGATCGTCCGGCGATATATCCCTCCTTGAATAGCATCGCCTTATCCACGTCCGGATAAAATCGCGCTTTCATCCGTGAGTCATTCAGGTCTTCCGCCCATCGAACGAAGTGCCGCACGGCCTGTTCCGGCCGATAGGCATCGAAAATCTTCAGCCCGTAGCCTTTTTTCCGCAAATCGCCGCTCACCGCCTTGAGCGCCACAGCCGCCTCCACGCTCAAAATGGCCTGCGGTGCCTCGTACCCATCGGCTCGCGCCCCCATGAAGTTATCCGCGCCGAAATAACGAATATCGAGTGCCACCCCCGGAATCACGTCCTGCACGAACACGAAACCCTTTGGCGGATAGGCCGCATCATCCGCCCGCGCGAACCCCGCACAAAGACAAAGCAGCAACAGAAGCGCAGTGAAAAATGGATTTCTAGGATTCATTCTCATTTCTTTTTGGACGAAAAGTAGTTGGCGGAAACGCCGGAAACCGTCACCAGCGCTATTCCAAAGTATTCCATCCAGCCCAGATGCTCGCCCCACAAAATGACGCCGGACAGCGTGGCAAATATTACCGCCGTATACGTCAGGCTTGCGCTCAACAGCACTTTGCCCCGCGAATAGGCACGAGTCATTGCCAGTTGCCCAAGCGTGGCGAACGCTCCCGTTCCGGCAAGCATGAGAAACCCTCGTAAAGTGATCGGATTCAAGTGCGAAAAGGCAACCCAGATCAGGCTCAACAAGGTCGCGATGAGCGAAAAATAAAATACCGTGCGTCCTACAGGCTCCCCAAGCCGCCCCAGGGCGCTTACATCGAAATACACCATCGCCGTCAGAACGGCGGAAGCCAGCGCCACCGACGCGCCAAACTGGATTTGCCCCTCAAATGACGGTTGCAGCAAAAATACGACACCCCCAAACCCTAGCCCCAGGGCAAATACGATCCCCCAATTGAATCTAAGCCCGCGAAAAAACATCAGCATCAGCATCAGGAAAACAGGAGATGTGTAATTCAGCGTCACCGCCGTTGCCAGCGGCAGCAGGGAGATGGCATAGAAATAAACAGAAAGCGAGCAAAATCCCGTTATCCCCCGCTTCACATGCCAGAGCCAATGAGGCGTCGCCAAGCGCATATTGCGCCAGCGCACCAATGCCAGCATGATGAAAAGCATTATTACAGAGCGATAAAAAACAATCTCCGCCAGCGAATACCCTTCCTTCGCCGAGAGCTTGACGCATACCCCCATGCCCGCGAAGAAAAAACCGGCAACGACCATCCACAAAGATTGCATGTTGAAAATTTAATGAAGAAGTTATGCGAGATGATATGGACACCCTCTGGAACGCGGGCTTTCCATTCTTAAATGAACAAGATTATGGATTGTACTTGGTCTTCAGAACCTACTATATTGCTTGGGCGGTCGCAACGTAATGCCTTTGCCCATCCTTCCCGAAGCGTTTCCTTCCACACTGTCTTCATCGCTCGTCACGTTTCGTTCTTTCAGCCATGAGTAAAATCCTCCTCACGGGTTCCAGCGGTTTCATCGGGCAGGCACTGGCACGGCGGCTCATCGCGGAGGGGCACCAGTTGAGGCTGCCAGTCAGATCGCCGCTTTCCTGGGAACCAGGCAACTCGGTGGTTTTCCCTTTCGAGGGGCTCGAAGCAACTACGGACTGGACGGCGGCGCTTGTCGGCGTCGATCTGGTTATCCACTGCGCGGCTCGCCCACATATCATGAACGAGACCACCCCCGATCCGCTGGCCGAGTATCGCCGCTGCAATGTCGAGGGTTCCGTGCGGCTCGCCAGCCAAGCCGCGCGCGCCGGGGCGCGGCGTTTCGTGTTCGTGAGCACGGTTGAGGTCTGCGGCGAGCAGACTCAGCCCGATCAGCCCTTTTCCGTCGAATCCACGCCCGCACCGGCCAGTCCTTACGCCATTTCCAAACTCGAGGCCGAGCGTACCCTGTTCGCGTTGACCGCAAGCAGCAACATGGAAGTCGTCATCGTCCGCCCGCCCCCGGTTTATGGCCCTGGCGTGAAGGGCGATTTCCATGCCCTGATGCGATGGATCAATCGCGGCAGGCCCTTGCCGCTGGCAGACGCCGAGAGTCGGCGCAGCATGATTTCGCGCAGCAACCTCATCGATTTTCTGACGAAATGCGCGCATCACCCCGCTGCCGCCGGACACATCCTGCATGTGAGCGATGGCAAGGATTTGACGGTCTCTGCCCTGGTATCCAAACTCGGCGAGGCGCTGGAGCGGCCTCCGCAACTAACCCGCATGCCAGCCTGGTTGCTCAGGAGCCGCGCCCGCCTGTCCAGCCAGTATGCGCTGATCGAACGCCTGAGACTCCCCATGCAGGTCGATATTGAGCATAGCCGCCGTCTGCTCGACTGGACTCCGCCCTATGAGATCGATGACTCTCTCGCGCAGACAGCGGCACATTTCCGCAAATACCCGCAAGATTGATATTGCGATGCCGTGCGAAATGGCATCCTTCCCTTTATAATTGCCTCATATGCCAGTTCGTATCTCCGTGCACGCCCTCCTGGTTTTTCTTTTCGACCTCCTGGCCGTCGTTTTTGCCTGGGCAGGCGGGCTGTTGATCCGTTTCAATTTTGTCTGGCCATCCAACAACAGTTCTTCCACGTTTTTGATCCTCGCAATATTGCTGCCCATTCATGCGTTGGTTTGCTATTGGGCGGGTCTGTATCGCGGCATTTGGCGGTTTGCCAGTATTCCCGACCTCAAGCGCGTATTGAACGCAATTGCTTTCTCGGCAGTCGGGCTATTGATGATCAAAGCGCTTTTCAGCGTCCCGGGGCCGGTGCTGCCGCGCTCGATGCTCGTGCTCTATCCGGTATTGCTCGCTGCCATCATGTGCGGCGGTCGGCTGGCTTGGCGGATGTGGAAAGAACACCGGATGTACCGCAGTCGATCTGCGGTTGGGGAGCCGGTCATCATCGTTGGCGCGGGCAGCAGCGGCAGGATGCTGGTACATACGCTTGAACACCGCGCCGACTGGCGGGTCGTCGCACTGCTCGACGACGATCATACGAAGTGGGGACGGGAACTCTCCGGCATCCCTATCGAGGGCAGCGTCGATACCCTGCCCCAGATGTTGAAAAAACACCACGCGACGCATGTGATCCTCGCCATGCCCTCGGCTTCGCCCGCAGTCATCAAGCGCGCAGCCAACACCGCCATGAACGCGAACGCCAAGGTATTCATCGTGCCGGGCATCGAAGAATTGATGTGCGGCCGGGTGGAAATCGACGCCATGCGCCCAATCGAAGTCGAAGACCTGCTCGGACGCGAGCCGGTACATATCAACGCGGCGCATGTGCATCAGGTTTTCGCCCACCGCACGATCCTCGTCACTGGAGCGGGCGGCTCGATCGGCAGTGAGTTGTGCCGCCAGCTTGCCAATTTCGAGCCGAAAAGGCTGCTCTTGCTGGAAATAAGCGAATTCGCGCTTTATTCGATCACGGAATGGTTCGCTTCCCACCATCCCGAAGTAAACATCGTTCCGCTGATCGGCAACATCCGGGACGAGGCGCGCATCGAAGAAGTCTTTTCCACCTGGCATCCGCAAGCCGTCTTTCACGCCGCCGCGTACAAACACGTTCCCCTGATGGAAAACGGCAATGCCTGGCAGGCGGTATCCAACAACGTTTTCGGTACGCTCCGTCTTGCCCATTGCGCTCACCGGCACGGAGTAGAACGCTTCGTACTGATCTCCACCGACAAGGCGGTCAACCCGACCAACATCATGGGCGCGACCAAACGGCTGGCCGAAATGGTCTGCCAGGCGTTTTCCATGTTGAGCGATACCCGTTTCGGGATCGTGCGTTTCGGTAACGTGCTCGGCAGTTCCGGCAGCGTCGTCCCGAAATTTCAGGCGCAGATCGCCCGGGGTGGCCCTGTGACCGTGACGCACCCGGAAATCACCCGTTACTTCATGTCCATTCCCGAAGCGGCGCAATTGGTGCTCCAAGCCGCAGCCCAAGGGGAAAATGGGGAAATATTCGTCCTCGACATGGGAGAACCGGTAAAAATCGCCGAGTTGGCGCGCAACATGATCCGCCTGTCGGGATATACCGAAGAGCAGATCGCCATCGAGTTTACCGGCCTGCGTCCGGGAGAAAAACTTTACGAAGAATTGCTGGCCGACGCCGAACAGACGCTCCCTACGCCTCATCCAAAGTTGCGAATCGCGCGCTCGCGCCAGGTCAACAAAGATTTTCTCGGCAAGTTGCAAAACTGGCTGCAACTCTCTACCCCGTCCGACGATGAAGCCGTGCGGCGCGGCATCCGGCAATGGGTCGACGAATACACGCCGCCCCCCGAAACCGGTACTTCCCTACCCAAGGACGCGGCATAGCGAACACACGGGCAAGAATCTCGTTTGTGCGGCAGTGTGAAATCGGGAAGGGTCGCTGCCACCCGCGCTCACTACAATGAGGTGTGTCTTCAATCCGGGCGGTTCCCGATGTCCGAAAAATTCCCTCTCCAGCCCCTGCTCGACCTCGCCAATACCCGCATGGATGAGGTTACACGTGAACTCGGAGAACTGATTGCTTCTGAGCGCAGCAGCCAGCAAAAACTGGAACTGCTCCAGGGATACCGTAGCGAATACAGCGGGCGTTTTATCGAAGCGGCGCGTAGCGGCATCGGTTCCGAGGCGATGCGCAATTACACCAATTTCCTCAACCGTATCGACGAAGCTATTGAAACTCAACAGCAGGTCGTGAAGCAATCGCGCCTGGACACCTCTCAGGGGCAACAACAATGGGTGGAGCAGCACACCAAGGTACGCGCCTTCGACACCCTTTCGCAGCGCTTTCAGAGCGAACTCGCCCGCAAGACATCACGCCAGGAACAGCGCGCCAGCGATGAACACGCCAGCCGCAAATTCCGCGACCATCACGAGGATATTTCCTGAGCCGTATCGGGGAATTCCCGACAGGGAGCTCAGAATGTCTCAACCGCCCTCCCCTGGCACATGCCTTGCTTCAACAGCATGGAACACATGCAGACAAGGGCAAGATCATGGCCACTCCGGTTTCCAGCGGCGCGCTGAATCTCTCCGCTTCCAACGCGGCGGCAAATTCTGACAGCAGCCGCAATGCCGCCGCCAATGGCGCGCTCAATCTCAGTTTTTCCGACCTTCTGCGCGGGCAGATACAAGGCAACATTGACGCCCGAACCCCGGAAATCCCTCCGCTGACGGACACCCGCCCTGCGCCCACACGTACAGCCTCCCCTCCCGAAACCGTGCATACTCCTGGCAACTCTACCGCTCCCGCCTCCAGGCCCCCGCGCCCATCACAAGAACCCACGCACACAAACGGCACGCCCGAGACCGGGCAAACTGTGAAACGGCAAACCGAAACGCGAGACACCGCCCACTTCCGACAAGCCAACGCCGATACCGGCAAACCCGCTGAAAGCGGCGAAAAAGAAGGAGCTTCCGAAAACATTGCACCAACCGGGCAGCCCATCCAAGCCCAACACCCACCACTTGCAGATGCCACAATTTCGCCAGATTTACCGGCAACGATTGCCGTCCTGCTGAACGGAATTGCCGGTGAAATCGCGAAAGACGCCATCGGGAATGAATCCGGCGCAGAAACGCCCGCGCCCACGCGCGACATGGTGCATTCCCGGCATCCCGACATGCCTGGTGCGGAAGCCGCAACTTCTGCGGATAGAGCTATGCAAACCGGCACGGGCATGGAAAGCGATGCCGACAGCGGCAACGATAGCAACGGCGCTCAAGGGACAAACCCGGACGCATCGGCCATGTCCACAGGGCGCGCCTCCCGGCATCCGGCTACCAATATCGCCGCCGCGCCATCCGGTACGAGTGTTGATCATCTGGCGCGGATCAATGCCACTACACCAGACATGGTTATAAACGCCGCCAATGCGGCCTCGATCTCCCTGGCTCTACGTGAAGGCGGCGACGCGCGAACCGCCCCGCCCGGAATCACTTTGGACGCCAGAGAAATTTCCATGCTGAACCCGCCTCGGATGCCGACACAGGCGGGCGCGACCTTGCCCCAATTCACCATCCCGTCAGGCGCAGGACAAAGAGCCTGGGCCGAAGAAGTCGGCAACCGTGTCATGTGGATGCTGGGCCGTGCCGAAAGCCGTGCCGAACTCATCCTTACTCCCCCCCTCCTTGGTAAGGTTGAAGTCTCGATTCATCTCAACGGCGATCAAGGCACGGCTCAGTTTCTGGCTTCCTCGCAGTCCGCGCGCGAGGCGCTGGAACAGGCCATGCCCCGCCTGCGCGAATTGCTCGCGCAGGCGGGGATCAGCCTTGGAGAAGCCAACGTGAACACTTCCGCCGAAGGCCGGGCACAGGACGGCGAAAACACCCATCGCGCAGACATGCGCACACTCGATGCTCATGACGGCGGCAGTGACGGAGATGCCACGGCTATCACGGTCACGAGCTGGTCGCGGCTGGATAATGGGCTGGTCGACACTTTCGCCTGAAGCGAATGAATAAGGGGCGCTACGCCCCACTTTTCCACGCTTGGAGGAAGACGCAAGCCGACGATAATCAGGCGTAGAAAAGGAGAATCGATCATGGCAGCAGAAACTCCCGTTTCCGCCCCCACGCCCGCCAAACGTAGCAGCAAACTGTTGCTCATCATCCTGCTGGTCGCAGTGCTCATCCTCATCCTCACGGTTATAGGGGTCGGCGCGCTGCTGATGATGAAAAAAGGCGCGGGTGGAAATGCTGCTGCCAGCCATGAAGCTCCCGCAGTTTCGCCTCCTTCTGCAGCCCCCGCGCCGACATTTACCTCTGCGGTCGACCTCAGCAAACCACCAATATTCGTCCAACTGGACCCCTTCACCGTCAACCTGCGCGCCAGGGAAAACGAAGACAACCACTATTTGCAGACAGATATTTCCCTGAGGGTCAGTGACCAGAAAACTGCCGAGGCGCTCAAGGGCTGGATGCCGGAAATACGCAACCGCATCAATCTGATACTGACTTCGAAAACCCTTCAGGATGTACAGGACGACATGAGCCACGAAACGGTGCAAAACGAGATACTGAGAGGGCTCAATACCATGTTCGGCGTCCCCCATCCCCCGCCCGGAACTCCGGAGACACAGGCTCCGCTTGGTCCCGTCCAGGGCGTACTGTTCATTTCCTTCATCGTTCAATGACGAGACAAGGCCATGTCCTCGGATTTTCTCTCCCAGGAAGAAGTTGACGCGCTGCTGCGCGGCGTCAACGGAGAGACTGATGAACCCTCCCACGAAGAAGAAGAACAGGGGGGCGTGCGCTCCTACAACATGGCCACCCAGGAGCGCATCGTTCGCGGGCGCATGCCCACGATGGAACTCATCAACGAACGTTTCGCGCGTTACCTGCGAGTCGGCCTCTTCAACTACATGCGCCGCAACGTCGAAATTTCGGTCGGTCCGATCAAGGTGCAAAAATACGCCGAATTCGTGCGCAACCTGGTCGTGCCCACCAATCTCAACCTGGTTCTCGCCAAACCGCTGCGCGGAACCGGACTGGTCGTGTTCAACCCCAAGCTCGTCTTCACCGTCATCGACAGCATGTTCGGCGGCAACGGGCGATTTCAGACACGGGTGGAAGGCCGGGACTTCACGCCCACCGAGCAGCGCATCATCCAAGGGCTGCTCCATGTGGTGTTCACCGAATATAGCAAGTCGTGGGGGCCGGTCTTTCATCTCGAACTCGAATATGTGCGCTCGGAAATGAACTCGCAGTTCGCCAACATCGCCACGCCTTCCGAGATCGTCATCGCAGCCAGCTTCACGCTGGAAATGGGCGATATACAGTCCGACATGCACATCTGCTTTCCCTACTCGATGCTGGAGCCGATCCGCGACCTGCTCTATTCGACGATGCAAAGCGACCATCTCACCCAGGACAAACGCTGGGTCACGATGCTGTCCCAGGAATTGCAGGGCGCGGAAGTCGAACTCGTCTGCAATCTCGGCACGACCAGGGCGACTCTGCGCGACATCGTCAATATGCGCGCCGGCGACGTGATCCCGCTCAACGTCCCCCAATTCCTGGAAGCCGAAATCGAGGGGGTCCCCGTGCTCGAATGCCATTCCGGAAGCCGTAATCGCCAATACGCCATCATGGTCGAGAAAATGATCGGCAGCTCCGAACCCCTCAACATGCTGGCAGGAGGCCAACAAAATGGCTGATGACGACAACGAGACCCCGGATATTGCCGAAGCCGACACGCCAGATACTGCCGAAACCCCGGTCGGCGAGGACGATTGGGCTGCGGCCATGCAGGAGCAGGAACAGGCTGCCGACACAACGCAAGCAGACGATGGTGACATCAACGAGGACGACTGGGCTGCAGCCATGCAGGAGCAGGCTGATGCCGAGAACGCCGTCGACCATGAAGCCGAACAGGTTGCCGCCGATCTGGCCGCCGCCGCCAACTCGCCTTACCAGGCAAAACCCGCGAGCCAGCTCTTTGAAGAGTTCGGTGAAGGAAACAAACCCGGTTCACTCAACGACTACAACATGATCCTGGACATTCCCGTCCAGATCACCGTCGAACTCGGGCGCACCAAGATCACGATCCGCAACCTGCTGCAACTGGCGCACGGTTCCGTCGTGGAGCTCGACGGCCTTGCCGGGGAACCGATGGATGTACTGGTCAACGGAACCCTGATCGCGCAGGGCGAAGTCGTCGTCGTCAATGACAAATTCGGAATACGGCTCACCGACATCATCACCCCCGCCGAACGCATGCGCAAACTCCACCACTAAGCCAGCACTGCCCAGGCGAGACTGCGATGAAACCACCGCCCGTTTCCCTTCCGAGCGCACTGCCCGCCGCGCTCGCAAGCTTTTCCGGCCTTTGTCAGGCCGCTACGGATGCGCCCGCCATCCCCGACCCGCTTGCCGGTCTCGGGCAAATGCTTTTCGGGCTTGCGCTCGTATTCGGCATCCTTGCCGCCTCCGTCTGGCTGCTGAAACGTTTTTCTTCTCCCATCCGAGGCAACGGGCTCCTGCGCATCCTCGGCGTCACGGCAGTCGGGCCGCGTGAAAAAGTGGTATTGCTCGAAGTGGGCGAAAAAATCCTCATGCTCGGCGTCACCCCGAACAATGTGCGCGCCCTGCATGTGTTCGAGCGCGGCGAACTGCCGCTCGCGCCCACCGCGCCTCCCGTCGAATCCGGAACCGTTTCCAGCCTCGCCGCATCCTTCGCCAACCGACTGGCCCAAGCATTGAAAGGCCGTCGCAATGCGGGCTAAAACACTTCTTCCTCCTGCCCTCGCCTGTCTGCTTGCCGCGCTCCCCTCAATCGTCGGCGCGCAGGAAATCGGCCTCGACCTCCCTGGGCTACCCGCGCTGACCACCACGCCCGCGCCCGGCGGCGGCACGCTCTACAGTCTGCCCGTGCAAACCCTGCTGCTGCTCACGTTGTTGAGCTTCATCCCCGCGATGGTGCTGATGATGACGAGCTTCGTGCGCATCATCATCGTCTTCGCCCTCATGCGCCAGGCAATGGGAACCCAGACCTCGCCCCCCAATCAGGTATTGCTCGGGCTGGCGCTCTTTCTCACCTTCTTCATCATGTCCCCGGTCGTGGATCGGGTCTACACCGACGCCTACAAACCCATGTCCGAAGGCAGCATCGACATCGGTCAGGCACTGGATCGCGCCACCGTCCCCCTACGCGACTTCATGCTCCATCAGGTGCGCTCTTCCGACCTCTCCCTCTTCACCGAAATGGCAAAAATCGAACGGGTCGACAAGCCCGAGGACTTGCCGATGCGCGTCATCATTCCCGCCTACGTCACCTCCGAGATCAAAACCGCCTTCCAGATCGGCTTCATCGTCTTCATCCCCTTCATCATCATCGACATGGTCGTCGCCTCCGTCCT